>DASVRY010000617.1:0-18327 GCA_036388395.1 Chthoniobacteraceae bacterium | reverse complement strand
AAATTCCCCCGGAGAGTTTGGGGGAAATTCCCCCGGATTACAGCCGCCTGCGCGTACGCGCGCGCAATCATGATCATGATATAGAGCCTACGGCTCTCATGAATCATGATCATGAGAGCTGTCGCGCAGAAGGGGAGGCGCCGCTTCGCGCGCCGGTGATGATCGGCACGGTCCAGCTTTCGCCCTTGCAGCAGGACCTGCTCGATCGGCTTCGCACGGATCTGGAGGCGTATGGTGAATTCCTCACCGCCTCCTACGAACACACCTGGACAAAGCGGCTCATCGACGCTCCGAAGGCTGTGATCTTTGCCATCGAGCAGGGGGAGATCGCACTGAAGGAGAACCGGGTGGATTCCACACTCGGTGGGCTGATGAATGCCTGTTTCCTGGATGCCACTCGAAAGAAGCCGGCCAAGTGGAGGCAGAAACCGCGGTGAGCAAGCTCCTGAGCTTTGAGGTGCTCGCTCCGATCACTCGCCACACGGAAACCCTCAGCATCGGGACTCAGTTTTCAATCAAGGCATCAAGCAGCCGCGTCCACGTGGAGCGTTGGCTGCAGGACGGAAAGATCCGCGCACTAGACAACGAACCTATGCACCAACTAGCCAAGCCAACGAAAGCAGGCAAGACACCCGCCGCAGCAAAACGAGCCGACGGCGGGCGCTTGATCCTTCAGGAAAAAGCGAACAATGGCAGCCCGATAGCCGCCGCACAAGCCGCGAGCGCTGACCTGGAAAAACTAATGTCCGCGGCGATCGCCGCCTCCGGCTGTAAATCCAAGCGTGAGTTCGACCGTCTTCCTGCAGAGGAAAAGAACGCGTTCATCGCTCAGGCACGTGGCCAATCGCGCGTGCGCGACGGCTATCAGATCTTGCGTGTGGCTCAGATCGTCCGAAGCCCGTTTAACCGTGAGACTTTCGACCCTGAGAAGATGCAGGAACTCACAGAGAGCGTCCGCACTCATGGTGTGCTTGAGCCGATCCTCGTTCGTCCATTGAAAGAAGGAGAGTGGTTTGTGGAGCCGGTGACGGCGCACGGCGTAAAGGGGCCTGAGAACGAATTTCACGTCACCTGCTGGGCGTTCATAAACCATTTGAAGAACCTCGAGCAGTTCGCAGCGCCGACCTATTGGTCGACGTTCAAGCCGCTACGCTTCTCCACTGGGGAAGAGGCAACCCGACATCTGCCGAAGTGGGAGCTGATCGCCGGCGAACGTCGTTGGCGCGCCGCACAGGCCGCTGGATTGGAGCAGATCCCATCGATCGTCCGCGAACTCGACGATCGGCAGACTATCGAGCTGCAGATCATCGAGAACCTGCAGCGCGAGGATGTGCGGCCGCTGGATGAAGCGCGCAGCTACAAGCTGCTGATGGATCACGGCTATAAAATCGAGGACCTGGTCGAGAAGCTCCACCGAAGCAAGTCGAGCATCTACGGTCGCATGAAGCTCCTGGAGCTTCCGGAAGAAGCCATGCAGGCTGTGGAAACGGGCGCGTTGCCTGCCAGCCATGCAGAGCTGATTCTGAAGATCGACGATCGCGCGGCGCAGAGGAAACTAGCCAGAGAAATGCTGGCACCGCGCACGGACACTTACGATGGATCACCGGCGACGATTTCATTCCGGGACGCGCGTGTGATGGTGAGTGAAGCGGAACGAAAGCAGAAGGAAGAGAAGGAGTGGGAGGAACTGTCGGCAAAGTATCGTGACGAGGGCGCAAAGGTGCTCTCGCTGTCGGCTGGCGCGCGCGTGTTTAACTACGGCTCACTGAAGCCGGATTACGTGAACGCCAATGACAAGTGCGACCTGGATCCGCAGGGCCGCACTTGGAAGGCGCTGATGACGAAGATCGGCGAGGACGGGCAGATGTTGGTCGCTAACAACCCATGGAGCAGTGAGAAGGTGCGCCTGGTCTTCGCACGAAAAACGGCGGTGAAGGTTCTCGCTGCAGGTGGGCTGATCTCACCTGAGAAAGAGAAGCTAAGCCCGGCCGAGGAGCGGCGCCGGGCCGAGGAGAAGGCAAAGGCTGCGCGGGAGGAGAAAGAGGCCCGAGACAATGAAGCGATCGCGCAGATCGTCGGCGCAGTCGAGGCCCGTGAACCGAACGCTTTTGTGTGGCGCTTTTTCGCGGAGACGATCGGGAGAAATTCGGGATGGGTGCGGCCGAAAGTATTAGAGCGACGAGGACTCGGCATCGACCACACCTCGAGTTGGAATGCGACCACCGCCGCGTTCAATGATCTCGTGCAGAAGAGCGACGGAAAGCGCTTGCGCGGCCTGATGGTGGAGCTGCTCCTGTGGCAACATGGAGGAGTGGACGAGGAGCGGCTCAAAATGGCTGCCAAGCTTTTCAACGTAAAACTCCAGACGTCTGGAAAGGGGAAGAAGTAATGCCTGAGCCCGAACCGATGGATCCGTGGAGGCAGGTGTGTAAAGCAGCGGGGGAGCTAGCCTTTAACGAGATGATGGAGCAGTCCGCAAACGCTGGGGTCTGGTTCACGCAAGCGCAGCAGCACTTCGCCCAAATTGCGTGCCTGGTCGCGGCTTCACAAGCGGCACGACTACTGGCGGAATCACCCGACGCTGAGTCGATGCTAACCTTTATCCGCGAGGATAACCGTACCGCTGGAAGGGAGCCGACCTAATGGATGGTCTGCCGATGTTTCACAAAGGCGAAGCGCGAGTCGAAGGATGACAGCTTACACACTCCGGCTCGAATCTAACGTTGCCTCGGCGGAAGAATCGGAGGAGACGCGCCCGCGGTTTGATGAAGGTGTGGCGCGAACAGAGCGCAATCGCGATCGAGGCGATCTAAGATCCGGAGAATAGGCCAGAGCAGGGCAGCGTATCTGTCTGCTTTTTACTGCGCAGAGTTGCTCATGTTCGGTCCAGAGCTACAGCTCGAGCTCCTAGGCGATAGAGTTGTAGGAATTCCGCCCGACGTCATGGAGACGCTTTTCAAGCTCCAAAAAGCGGTGCTGCTCCGAACGAGATTTCCAGCGCGGAAACCGGCTGACCAATCATGAGCAAACTGAAGATATCCGAAGAACTATCGCTGCCGCAGGAACTCGCTGGTCGCACCCAAGTCATCCTCGCTCAGAAGGGCGCGGGCAAGACTTACACGGCGATGAAGCAGACCGAGCTGCTGCTCGATGCTGGGCAGCAGGTGGTCGCCCTGGATCCGACGGGGGTCTGGTGGGGATTGCGATCGCCGGCGCCGGGCAGGCACGGGAAAGGGTTCGGCGTGATCGTAATGGGTGGCGATCACGGCGACCTTCCTCTCGAAACCACGGCCGGGGCAATCGTTGCCGACTTTATAGCTGAGTCAGCAGAGAGCGTGATTCTCGATCTTTCAGCGTTCGAATCGAACGCTGCGCAGGACCGCTTTGTGACGGACTTCGCAGAGAGGCTCTACAGAGCGAAGGCGAGCGACCGCAGGACCATTCACGTGATGCTCGACGAGGCAGACAGCTTTTGTCCGCAGCGGCCGATCGGCGGTCCCGGTTCTATCGCCCAACGCATGCTCGGAGCTTTCGAAGCGATCGTCAGGCGCGGTCGCTCGCGTGGGCTGGGGATCACGCTCATCTCTCAGCGGCCGGCCGTGCTAAACAAGAACGTGATGAGCCAGGCGGATCTGCTCGTGTGTCTGCGCGTGGTCGGGAAGCATGACAATGATGCGCTGCGGGATTGGACGAATCTCTTCGCCACGGCAGAGCAACAGAAGGAGTTCATGGAGACATTGCCAAAGCTGGCAACGGGCGAGGCGTGGTTTTGGTCGCCGTCCTGGTTGAACATCTTCCAACGCGCGAACGTGGGAAGGCGGGTCAGCTTCGACAGCTCAGCGACACCAGACAGCACACTGGTTCTCTCAGACATTCCTGCACCGGCGAAGAAGGTGGACCTGGCGAAGCTCTCGGCCGCCATCCAAGCAACCGTCGAAAAGGCAGAGGCAAAAGACCCGAAAAAACTCAGAGCGAGGATCGACGACCTGGAGGAGGAATTGGAGCGGGTATCACTAGAGGGGGTCCGCGCTACAATCGATGCGGCGAAGGCGGTCCCGGTGCTGACGCAACGGGAGAAGGCTCAGCTTGAGAAGCGCACAACTTGGCCCCACAACCACGCTCCGAGAAGCCGGCCGCTGCCCGCTCCTCGGGGCACTGGGGTGGGGAACATCGGAGGTGGCATGCGGCGGATGATGATCGCCTTGGCCCAACGCCCGGGACTGAACAGCAAGCAGCTTGGCGTAAGAGCGTCGATGTCGAGTAACAGCGGGACCTTCGGCACTTACCTCGCGAAGATGCGCACGAACGGCTGGCTGGAGGGAACAGGGCGAGACAGCATGCGGCTCACACCTGCAGGGGTCACGGCCTTGGGTGAATACACACCGCTACCAGAAGGACAGGCGCTCCTTGATCATTGGCTCACTGACTTAGGAAGCGGTCCGGCTCGCATGCTGCAGGCTCTCGCGAACGCGTATCCACGGGCACTCACAAAGGAGCAACTCGGCACAGCCGCAAACATCAGCCACAGCAGCGGGACCTTTGGCACTTACCTCAGCAAGCTACGCACCCTCGAGCTGATCACCGGAAGCAAGGAGCTACAGGCTAGCGCTGAACTCTTCGGATGACGTGGCGGGCATCCTCGGCTCAGCGCAGGCACCACATGGCCCACCCCCCCCGGTAAGGAATCTTTTTCCTCACCCCCCATAGGAGCAGTCTAAGCGACTCCCAGGGTTTTTTTACGTGTGGTCGAAAAAGCAAGTTCCCATGAAATTTGCACGAGAATGGGGCTGGACTTGAACCAAGGAACCACTTCAGTGTCCGCCCCGACGTGCGCCGAGGTCTGGTTCGGTGCATGCGAACCGGGGAAAAGCCAACCCGCTTAAACTGGCTCAGTGATCATGCAACCCCAAGAGGCACGAAGGCAGATCGGACGGCGCGCGGTGCGTTCAAAGCACCGACTGGACGGTTGCCTGTAGCCAACCCCCAGCCATGCCTACAACAAAGCTCGTCGAGGTCTCCTCTCTCGAACTCGACTTAAAGAATTACCGCACGATTCCGCAGAAGGACGAGAAAGCTGCGGTTCATGCGATGATCTCGATCAGCCCAGAGCGGTTTTGGGCGCTGATGCACAGCCTTCTCGACGATGGGTATCTCACCACCGACAACATCATCGTCTTAAAGCAGAATTCCAAACCGCCAGTCTTGGTGGTCAAGGAGGGCAATAGACGTGTCGCAGCACTCAAGATCATTTACGGGGATTTGTCGCCGGGAGACTTCGAGTTGCCCGCGGATATCGAGGAGAAGGTCGCCAGTCTGCCGCAAGAATGGAAAGACGCGAACCGGTCAGTCCCCTGCGCAATCTATTCCGACACAGAAGCGCAGAAGGTGGATCGCATCGTGAAGCTCGCGCACGGAAAGGGGGAACTCGCCGGGCGCGACTCCTGGACAGCAGTTGCTCGAGCCCGGCACGATCGCGATGAAAATGGCACATCGCAACCCGCTCTTGATCTGTTGGAAGCATACCTTGAGAAAGGTGCCAATCTCACAGCGGACCAGAAGGAACGTTGGTCGGGGAAGTATCCCCTCACAGTCCTGGACGAAGCGGTGAAGAAGATAGCGCCTCGCATGGGATTCACTTCGTCGCGATTGCTTGCTGACGCATATCCTACAGTGCGACCGAGAAAGGGTTTCGAAGAGATCATTCGCGACATTGGACTTGAGGCCATCAAGTTCCCGGATCTGCGCGCACCCGGGAGCGACTTCGCTGAACCGTATGGCATCGCTCCCGCGCCAACCTCGACCGCAACCGCTGGAGGCTCTACCGCCACGGCGTCGGGCGCCTCCACGTCCCCGAGCGGCGCTTCAGCGGGGGCACCAGGCGCCGGCTCAACAGCTCCCTCCGGTCCTTCTGCAAGAGGCAGAACACGTGCGGTTTCTGTAGAGGATCCTCGGGCAATCACCCGAAGACTTAAGGCATTTCACCCTCGGGGTGCCGGACGCGAGAAGCTGGTTACCCTCCTCGAAGAGGCGCAGTCATTGAGTTCTGAGAAACACAAGTACAGCTTCTGCTTTATCCTGCGGAGCATGTTCGAACTCTCGGCAAAAGCGTATTGCGCTGATCATAAGAATAACAGCGGACCCAAAGCGACGGATGCACAGGGGAATGATCGCCCACTCGTCGACGTTCTGCGTGATGTCGTCAAACACCTGACTGGGGGCAATATGCGGACCCCCCTTGGTAAGGAACTCCACGGGGCGATGACCGTGCTCGCTAAACCGACTAGCATTTTCTCGGTCACTTCGATGAATCAACTAGTGCATAACCCTCGCTTCTCCGTGAGCAGTTCCGACATTTGCAGCATGTTCGGGAACGTGTTCCCATTGCTCGAGGCAATGAACCGCTGAGGTTACGTGAGCCAGCACAAAACTCCACTGCGTTATCCGGGCGGCAAAGGGAAGTTGGCTCCGTTCATTACGGAGATAATGAAGGAGAATAGTCTCCTGGGAGGCGAATACGCCGAACCATTCGCCGGAGGCTCAGGCGTAGCGATCGAACTGCTCCTCAGCGGCGCGGCGTCATCCGTCCACTTGAATGACGCCAGCACGCCGATCTTTTCATTCTGGTACGCGATTTTATCACACACCGATGATTTTTGCCGAAGAATCAAAAGCGCTTCGCTGACTGTGGAAGAATGGGAGCGGCAGCGAGCGATCTTCGAGGATCCGGAGGATCATTCCATCTTGGATGTAGGATTCGCCGCCTTCTATCTAAATCGATGTAACCGTTCCGGCATTATGTCCGGGGGAGTCATTGGGGGGTATGAACAGACGGGGACATGGAAGATGGATGCGCGGTTTCCACGTAATGAGATGGTGCGTCGTATCGAGGCGATCGCCATCCACCGCGACTGCATTTATCTTTACAATTTAGATGCGGAACAATTCATCCGAGATGAGCTACCGGGACTTTCGAAGTTGTCCCTGACCTATTTTGACCCACCTTACTTCCGGGCGGGAAAGCGACTCTATTTGAACCACTATCTGGCGGAGGATCATGCGCGACTAGCGAAGCTAATTCAGTCAAAGCTAAAACAGCATTGGATCGTATCCTATGACAACACTGCGGAAGTCACTGGGTTGTATGAAAAACGGCGGTCGTTTGTCTACGATCTACAATACAACGCCGCAAAGGCGTACGTTGGCAAAGAGTTCTTCGCCTTCTCTGATAAGCTAAAGATCCCGGGCGGTTCCCGAGTAGCATCAATCGACAAAGCACTTACTGAGATGAGCCCGGTCAATTGAGGACGATTCAGTTACTTGTCATCGAGTGAGCCAGATCCGCAAAGTCCTTGCTGCTTTGAACGAGTTCCTGAAAGAGCACGGCGACGCACTCACCGTGGAGGAGGCGCGGTCGGAATACGGGTGCACCCGAGCGCGTATCGATCAGCTGATGAAGAAGGGCGATTTGACCGTGTTTCACCTTTTCCGCACGCCCCTGATATCCGTTCGGGACCTTAACCTGCGTATCGAGAGCAGGAGGCCGAGGAAGAAGCTGAAGGCAGCGTTCTAGGCTTCACAATCCCGTTGACACCGCGTGCGGGTTCTCAAAACAACGCGTGAAGGAACGCCCGCACACATGAACTGATCCCAAAACATCGCACGAAACCCGCAATCGTCTGGCCTGGTGGCAAGACGCGACTGCTCAAGGAAATCCTTCCTCTCATCCCGGCCCACGAATGCTACGTGGAGCCATTCGCCGGCGGACTAGCGGTCCTCCTGGCCAAAGGGCGCTCTCCCTTCGAGGTGCTCAACGATCTCAACGGCGATCTCGTGAACTTCTATCGGTGCGTCCGGTTCCATCACGACGTGCTGCTTACCGAGATCGAGTTCGTCCTCAACTCGCGGCAGGAGTTTAAAGACTTCAAAGCTCAGCCTGGCCTCACGGATATCCAACGCGCAGCGCGGTGGTTCCGTCGCAATAAGACCTGCTTCGGTGGGCAGATGGATAGCTTCGGCAGCGGCGCCGGTGGCGGCGGAGCCCTGAACTCCCGCTCCAACCGTTACGAAGCGATCCGGGCACTCAACCTCCGCCTCGATCGCGTCTGCGTAGAGAATCTGGATTGGTCCAGATGTCTGGAACTCTACGATCGGCCGACGACGTTCTTCTTTCTCGACTCCCCGTACACCGACTGCGACGCCGGCATGTATTCGACTTGGACGGCTGTCGACGTCCAGAAGCTGCGAGACCGCGTGATGCAGCTCCGCGGGAAATGGATGGTCACCCTGAACGACACCGGGACGATTCGAGCGATTTTCGACGGCTGCGAGATCCGCGCGGTGAGCCGTCAACGCGGCATCGCAAACGTCGGCGGAGATGCTGGAATCTACCGCGAAATCATCATCACTCCTCCGGGAGCTTCTCCGGCATGAGCACCTCGGCCGCGCCGCGCTTCTTGAGCTTGCGGTAGACCGCCTGCAGGACCATCCGTCGGAAGGTCGCGTTCTCGGGAAGCGACGAAGAATGCGGCCGCAGGTCGATGATTTGCCCTTGGAGCTTGCGGCCCAGGCGGAGAGTGCCGAGCCATCGGCTCGCCTCCTCCTGGGCTTCTTCCCAACTCAGTGATCATAGATAGGCCGCTCCTTCAGCATGCGATCAGTTGTAGATTAGCCCCGGTGTTGCATCAAGACCTTGCGCTCCACCCGAAAGCGCTCTGAACCTCCCTCACTTTTCGGGGCTCCTGTGACGCCGGCGAGATTCCTCCGTCACTGCTTTTGCTTTTTCGTTGAGTGCTTGCAGCCGTTGCAGCCGTGCCGGAGCTCTAGACCCCTTCCCCGGCCCTGCTTCCGGAAACTCCGTTACCAGGGCTTGGAGATCTGGCCGGCGTCTCGGCGTCTCAATGGAGATTCTATTTGGAAAGCGGGAAAGCCTTCAAACCTGCCTCCCTAAGGCCGGCGTTCGTAAGCATGAAAATCACCGCGGAGAGGATGGTGCCACCCACGTATATAGCCACTTTAGTTGCGCTGCTCCGCTGAAACCGCTCCCAAACGCTCTCCTCCCAGTCTCTATTCTCCTGTCGCAGCGCATGCTGGAAAGATCTGATGGCCCAGTAGATCGAGATAAGTGCGTAGTCCATCAGGAAAAGGAGAATGAAAGCCTGGTAAGCATCCGAACCAACGTTCACGACAAGGATCCTTGCCAAGAATAGATTACAGGCCGTGCACACGAATAGAAGCGGCACGCTAAACGCAAGGTGCCTTACGAACTCGGTGAACCATGAGCTGCCTCTTCGTCTGTCGAAAGTAGCCCCGACACCCGCGTAAATAAAATCGTAGGCAAGAAACCCAAATAGAGGAATGACGGAGGCCTGGAACGCATCGGGCCAGCTCAACGCCGACTTTGACGCACCAAACAGGGAACAAGTAAGGCTTAGCGCGGCCGACACGAGAAACATGAAAGCGCTGCGGACATACTTGCCTTGCGAAACATACGCCTTCAGGCGAGATCCAAGGTATACCATCATCAGGAAAACGACGTCTGTCCAGTTGGGGCCTAATATCAGATCAACATGGATCAAGTCCGCGAGCGCCCTGTAGGCAGGCTCGATGTAGGGTTGTACCAGTTCCCTGATGGCGTCCATCGCCTTCCTATACTGATCAAGCGTTTTCAGGAAAGGCACCGTCCAACCAAGCCGGAAGCCGTCGTCTATGAGCGACAAAATGGATACGCCGCCCATCAGCCCCCCGACGGAGACGATCGGCCAGTTGATTTTCGCGCTAGCGGAGCTTCGGGGCATGAGCAAGAGCAGCGCATGGTTAGTGCGTTTCTGCACTCCCCATGCGCTGCAAAACACAGCGTTGGATTACTGAGCGGAGGAACCTGAGGAGCTTTTCTGTTTCTTTTGCTGTTCGGCCTTTGCTTTCGCGGCCCGCTCTGCAGCTCTCTGCTGTTCGACGATCGCGTCGTTCCGAGCCTTCGCGGCTTGCGTCTTCGCATCGATCTCCTGCCTCACTTTCCTAGCCGTCTCTGCTGCGGAGTCCTCTGCATGCGTGATAGCAGGCGTGAGGGCGAGGCAGGTGAGCGCCGTAAGTATGTGTTTGTTCATCATGGTCTCGATCTTTGCTTTGGTTAGGTCGGGCTTCCGACTGGATGAAACGCGTGATCGATTTTGAACAACGCGTCTACTACTTAGACGCTCGTAGAAACGGTTTTTGCAGGAAATTTCGCGAACGGACGAACGGACTCTTTTGACGCCGGGGCGGTGGTGTGAATGAACTCTCCGCCAACAAGAACGCTGCTTCGGGAAACTACGCGACCACTTGGGATGAGCTCGCGCAGCGCCTCAGCGTTTCTCGCAAGAGTATTCAAAACTGGCGTTCCCGCGAGAGAGCAGGGGAGTTGCCCGGGCCGCTGCCAATTGCGAGAGCCGACGGGCGTCACGACGTTGCCGCATGGGCAGATTGCATGGTTCGCTATCAGCTCAAGCGCGCTGATGAGCATGTGGATCCAGATGATCTCGATGACGATGCAGGCGAGCTGCGCACAGTCCAGGATTGGAAGAAGTATCGCGAACAGCTCATGTGCACGCAGCTCGAGCGCTCCATTGCCAAGGATGACGGCAAGCTCCTGGTCGCTCCGGAGCTTGAAGTGCCGCTCGGTGCCATGCTGGCAGCGTTCCAGACCAAGCTCTCGCAATTCCCGGCCCGCGTTGCCCGCTTCGTCCGAGGCCTCCGCGATGAGAATGAAGTCGAGGACCGGCTGCGCGATGAGATGGATGCAGATCTCGCGGACCTGCAGGCGGCACGTTACATCGATGCTTCGATTCCGGAGATCCTCGATCAAATGCCGTTCGATGAGGAGAGCGAGCGCCTCTTCAAGCTGGTCACGTTTGAAGGTCAGGACCGTGCGGCCTTACTCGAGCTGATCGGCCATGTGGTGACAGAGACGCTTCGCCGCATCGGTCGCCACGTCGTCAAAGATCTCAGGAACGAAGACGATCCGATCACGACGACCGTCGCTCCGGATCCGGATCTCAAGGAGGCGCCAGCCGCACCGAAGAAGACGGCCGCGCCTAAGGCGAAACCGAAGAAGGCTCGCACCACGCCAGCCGCGGCGCCGGCAGAGATCGAAGGCGCGATCGTGAACCACAAGCGGCGCAGGCGATAGACACGCGCCCTGCAGGATGAAACAACCTGCAGCGTCTGCAAAGGGCGCCTTCCTCAATGCCAGTGCCTGGCTGAAGGGCATGATCCGCGCCGTCATTCGGCCGCGTCCGCGCTCGCGCCTTTACGAGTGGCTCGATCGCAACGTTGTCGTGCCGGAATCCAGCGGCGGTCCGAATCCTGGTCGCCTGCGGACTTCCCGTTTCCCGATCTTCCGCGGCCTCTACGATCTGGCGCAGCAGCGGCACGTCCATTTTCTCACGCTCTGCTCGAGCGCACGTGCGGGCAAAACCCTCTTCTGCATCTGCCTGGTTCTCTACTGGCTCTGCGAGCGATTCGGTCAGGTCGTCTGGCTCGATCCCACCCGAAACAGCGCGAGGAAGCTGGTGCGCGATGAGCTTGATGACTTCCTCCTCGAGTGTGAGCCGGTCCGTGCGATCGCGATCCTCAGCAAGAAGACGTGGACGACTTTAGAGAAATGCTTTCGAGGAAAGCGCTTCCGCATCGTCGGTTCAGGTGCCGAGGCGGATCTACACGGCTTCAATGCCGAGCTTGCGATCGTCAATGAAACCGACCGCTGCCGCGCGTCGACGGATAGCGACGCAGCGAGTGACGAGAAGATCGTCGCCCGCACAAAGCTGTTCGCTTCCACGCGGCTCATCTGCCGCAATTCGACGCCTGGCGACAAAGGCGAGTTCTCGCCGATCTGGCAGCACTTCCTTCGCGGCTCACAACATCACGCATACCTTCCGTGTCCGCACTGCTCGGAGACTGCGGGCTACGGCGGTCGCGCCAAGGCTCCCAAAGATCCCGGACCCATGCCCGTCGGTTGGTCGCCGCTTTCGCGCGAGCCTGGTCTCGCCGGCTGGCAGCGCCTGACGTTCTTCCCGCAAAAGACGCTGGTCCCGTTCAGCATGGATCTGCAGCCGATCCTCGGCGCCGACGGGAAGCCAGCGCCGCGAGAGCTCTGGCGCGAGGAAGTCACCGGCTCGGTGAACTTCTCGCAGTTTGCCAAGATGGAAGAACGGGCGCGGATCGACGACCCGACGCAGAAGGAACTGGTCCGCGTTGGCTGGGATCTCGACGGCGTGGAGAACGGCACCACTTACACGTGCGCCCACTGCGCCGGTGACATTGAGTCGGCAGATCTGCCGTGGATGCTGGCGCGTTACCGATGGGCTGCGCACAACCCGCTGGCCAAGAAGAGCGACATCTCAGCACACGTCTGGTCCCTCTACTCACCTTTCGAGCACTGGGGCGCGATCGCCACGGAGTTCCTGCAGGCAAAGGGCAGTCTAGGTCTGCTGATCAAGTTCTGGAACCTGACGCTTGGGCTGCCGTTCCTCCGCGAAGGCACCGCGATCAAAGAGGACGATCTCGACCGCGTCATCGCACGCACGCCCGTGCGCTACGTCCAAGGCCAGTTGCCGATGGAAGCCGAGCAGCTCCTCATCACCATCGATAAGCAAGGCACGCAGTTCTGGTTTGTGATCAGAGCGTATGGAATTTTGTGGGATCATCCGGAGCGGCCGACCTGGAGCGCCTTGGTCGATTGGGGTGAAGCCGTCTCGTGGGAGCAGCTCCTGGAGAAGTGCGGCCACATCGAAGACCGGGACGGCCACTTGCGGCGGTTCAGCTTCGCCGCGGCGAATGCCGAGACTCGCGATTACATGGTCACGGCGGGGCTCGTGGATTGCGGCTTCGAGCAACAGACAGTGTGGGATTTCTGCCTCACGCAATCCTCCTGGCTCAGCCCGTCGAAAGGCGGCGACGTAAGGAAGTGCGGCGGCAATACCATCCGTCTCACGCCGGTGATGGACGAGCAGCTCGACCTGGTCTGGTATTGGAGCGACTACTACGCCTCGGATCTTTATTACAATTGCATCAAGGACGGCGCGACACTGTCGGGGCCGGTGTTCTGGTGGCTGCCTACCAACCTCGATGCAGACTACCGCAAACAGCTAACCGACGAATACCAGCGCGAAGAGAACGGCAAACGGATCTGGGACACTCGCACGAAGACTAACCACCTGGGCGATTGCGAGAAGCTGCAGCGCGTCCTGGCGGGCTCGATTGAAGATGAACTCGACGCCATCCGTGCCGAACGCGTTGTGTGGGAAGGCACACAGAGCAAAGCGGCGTAAGTTGTGCTAAACATCGGCGGCTCGTGTGAGTTCTCCCGCCCCTCAACCGTGGACTGTGAAAGAGATCTGCTACCATCTCGGAGTGGAGCGCACGACCGTCTGGCGATGGAAAGCCGACGGCGCACCCTTTGTGAACAACCGCATCCTGGAGTCGCAGCTCGTCTGGTGGCTCGAGCAGCGAGACGCGGCCAAGGTGCTGGGCATTTCGGTGCGCTCATTCCTCCTGCTCGAGCGGGAGGTCCGCGAGAAACTCCTCGAGGCGGCGGTGCTCGAGCGCGAAGCGAGGGCGCATCGGAAGCACGTCCGGTGCAACAATTTGCAACATCCTCCCTCTGGCGGAGAAGCGGCAGCCTGAGCTTTGTTGGTGCATGCAAATCATGCACCTCGTTGACAGCCCGCCGTCCTCGTCTGGCGACTGCCCGAGCGGCCCTCCTTTGGAGACCGCCGCTCGTGTGCAGGCCGGTCACTAGCCTCGCCAGCACTATGTTACACGCCGATCTCGCTGATACTTCTCTCGCTTCTGAGTGGCCGGATATTGCCGGCGGGATCGATGAACTTCCCGATTACCTCCGTGAACAAATCGCGGAGCTCAACTCTCCGCTCCCGCGCACCTTCGCGGAGCGCACCCAACAGTTCCTCGCCCTGGTCGGTGCGGCGATGAAGGAAGCGAACCTGCAGGTTGCAGAACGCCATGCAGACCAGCGCTCGAATGCTCCGCTCAATGGCGAGCTCGTCGAAGGCCTGCGGATCCTCGCCGGTGGCGAGGAGAAGAACCGCCTCATCGCCTTCCGCGCTGCTTGCGTGTTGAAGCAGATGAATCTCGATCCCCGCAGCGATCAGCAGCTTGCTGACGATTACGGAGTGGTCACCACACGCGCCGCAGCACACGCCGTCCGTCGCAAAGTGGAAAAGGCGACCGGCCTCCGCAGCCGCTCCTCGAAGAGCGATCTCACGCGAAAGGTTGCCGCGATCGGCGTATGGGCAAGAAGCGCGAACGCGGTCCCTGGCTCGCTAAAAAGATCTGGTCGTCTGTCGTCGCCGGATTTTCCGGGTCCATCCTGCCGAGTCCAACCCCCGTCCTCTCCCTCTCATGAGCCTAGCTGCCACCCTTTCGAAGCGCGTTTCGGTTGTCGCAGAGCGCGGAGTTCCGCAGAAGCTCGCTGCTCTGCAGAGCGAGATCATCCAGGCGCGAGACGCGGCGATCGCGTGGACGGCCCGCGGTATCGAACGAATGCTCCGGTCCGGTGAATTGCTGGTTCAGACGCAAGAAGCGCTGGCCGGGGATTTCGAAGACTGGCTGAAGTCGAACCAGGAGATCATCGGTTACGGCCGCAGCACCGCCTTCACCTACATGGCGGCATTTCGCCGGGTGGAGAAAGTCGGTGGTCTCGAAAAGGCGATCGAAGATTTCCCGACGCAGACGGAGCTGCTCCTCGCCCTGGGCATCTTGCCCCCGCGGCCAGAGGCAGGCAGCGGCACTGGCGCCAAGCAGCCGCTCTTCACGATCAAGCTGAGGGTGAACGGCCCTCCTCCCGAAGAGTGGACCTCGCTACAGCGCCGTGAATATCTGCAGGAGGCCAAGGCCGTCGTTGATCTCTACGAACGCGTGCGCGCCTTGGAGGGCGAAGCGTGACGCCGGAGCATCGGCCAAATCGGCAGTGGTATGGGCTTGCGGAAAATGTGCCTGGCATCGCTCCAGATCGCGTCATCCACGACGTCCGAGGACGGCGAACCGAGCGCCTGAAAGCTGCACGGGAGTCACTCTTGGACGAAGAAGCATGAAGATCACTGTCACGCGCAGAATCGAGTGCGGCTCTTTAGTAATAGAAAGCGCCGCAAGTGCTGAGATCGACGACAGTTTGCTCGATCGGCCAGGTAGCGTCGGCGCGTTCACTGGAATTAAGTATGGCGCGTGCAGCCGCGTGCTCTCCGAGGTGGTTTCCAACGTCACCGGCTGCCTTGCCGCGTCTCTACCTGTCCGTGTGCAGCCTGGATCATGAAAGCCACCTGCCCACCAACGGACCAGTGTCCTGCTTGCCGAAACCCGCAGCTCGGTGCGGAGGTGCGCCGAATCCTCTGCACATGGTTCCCACTCGCCATTCAGAAAGGATCGAAGACCGCTCGCGAATTTGCCACCGAGCGAGGAATCAGGACAGGACGGAAATTCTCCGGTTAGCTTAAGTCCCTCGTAATCAGCAAATCCATGTCCAGACGCCTGGACTTGGGCAGCGATTGACACCTCCGCGGGGCTCAATGAGAGCGCCCGCGCAGACCCTCGCCGACTTCCTCCTCGCGGATATACGCGCAACGGGGAGCACTACGTTTGCTCAGGAGCTGCTCGATAACGCCAAGGCGAAGATCGCTGCAGGGAAAGGGGAAGTCAGCATGTTGGCCAGCGGCAGCCTCAATGGGCAGAGCTTTGCGAGGCTGGACGGCCTGCAGCTCAACCTCACTGCCCTCGATGTGGCCGGGGCGGCACGGCACGCGATCGATACCTATGAAGACGGCGAGATCTCTTCCACGTCGCTCGATTTCTCCCAGCTCTTCTGCTGATGTTTGGCTGGAATCCACGCCGTTTCTGGGGCGCTATCCGCTCCTCGCCTGATCGGTCTCAGGTTGCCTATTTGCTGCCGTTCGACGCTCGGCAATACCTCGATCCGATCTCGCGTTACGAGACCGTCAGGATCATCGAAGGTCTGGCTCAGGAGTTCGGCATTCTGAAGGAAGGTTTCCGCGGCATCGCCCGGCACACGATCGGCAAAGGTCTGGAGCTCCAGCTCAACACGCGGAACATCAAGTGGAACGAGGAAGCCGAGCTGCAGTTCGAAGAGTACGCGATGACGCCCGGGCGGTTCGACATCATGGGCGTTCGCAATCTTTACGACGCCCAGCACACGGCAGTTGAGCAGAGAATTTTCCGTGGAGAGTTTTTCGCGGCGGCGGTCGGCAACCCGCGTTGGGTGGATCCACTCACAAAGCTCCAGGAGCCCGCCTGGCAGCTCTTCGACACGAACGAGATCCGGACTCCTGCAGATCACGAGGAGGCGGGCGGCACTCGCATCTTCGACGGAGTAAAACTCGACCGGAACAACTATCGGGAAGGCTATCACGTCGATGCGAGCGACGGCACGCGGTTCATCCCGAGCGCTGCCATGGTGCATTGGTTCCAGCCAACCGGCGTGAATCAGACGCGCGGCGAGTCCGACTTCGCCCCCGTTATCAATCGCCTCGTCGATTGGCGCGACCTCGAGCTGCTCTTCACCAAGCATGCGAAGACGCACGCTTCGCTTGCCGTCGCAGTGAAAAAGGTGGCGAAAGCCGGTCGGCAAGGTGCGTTCGGCGCGATGCGTCGCACCGGGACCGCTGGCGGCGCCGGCGACACGCAGGACACCCGCGCTCTGGAGAAAGCGTTCCCTGGGATGATTGCCTACCTCGGCGCAGACAACGAAGCGCAGGTCATCAATTCCAGCTCACCGAGCGAGGCGCTTGGCAAGTTCATCACCGATGTGCTCGCGCCGAATGTCTTCGCCTCACTCGGGATTCCCTCCGAATTCTTCTGGCATCCAACGCGCGCCGGTGGTCCGGCGCAGCGCTTCATTCTCACGCGCGCCGACCTGCTCTTCCAGGTCTTGGCCGACAAGCTCATCTGCACCTGGTTGAATGCGGTCGCTTTCCGCTTCATTCAGCATCGCATCAAGATTGGCCGGCTGCCGGAGCCGGAGGATGAAAACTGGTCCGCGAAGATGAGCTGGCAGACGCCCGCGCGTCTCTCCATCGATCGAGGCGACAAGCAGCTCGAGATCGAGCAGCTCCGCAACGGCACGACCAATCTACGCACGGTGTATGATCGCGACGGCAAACGCTGGCGCGAAGAAACCCGCCAGTGGATCCGGGAGTGGATGGTCTTCGAAGACATCGCGAAAGAAGAGGGCGCGACCCCTGAAAAGATTGCTCTGCTCATGAGCCGCTGGCGCGCCTCGCAGCCTGGTTCAGCGCCAGCTCCGGAGACGGAAGCAAAGCCAGTAGATGAATCCCCAGAGCAGAAAGCAGCATGAGACTTCAACGCATCACCGAACTCGTCTATCATCGCCCCTGGCTCATCACGCCGGTCGGGCATGAATCAATCCGCTCACTGATCGAGCAGAAGCTCTCGCGTGATGTCGCCGATGGTCAGCACGCCGGCATTCTCGATGACCTTATTACCGCCCGACCGGCTGCCTCCGTGGAGGACCGCATCGGCCATGTCCACATTATGGGAGCTGTCGGCATCGGGTTCTCCAAGCTGGAGAAGACGTGCGGCAATACAGATGTCTCAGACATTCTTGCGGAGATAACAGAGGTGCAGGAGAAGGGAGCTGAGCGCATCATGCTGCACGTGGACTCCCCCGGCGGCACCGTCGGCGGAATCCCGGAAGCTTCGGAGCAGATCGCAAAGATCGGCATTCCCACCTTCGCTTACGTTGCGGCGGGCGCGATGAACTGCAGCGCCGCCTACTATCTCACTGCTGGGTGTGATCGCATCTATGCGAGCCACTCCGCAGATATTGGCTCTATCGGTGTTTATCGCCCATGGATCGACCGCACAGAGGCGCTCGCGAGGATGGGCTACAAGGTTGAATTGATCACGAACAAGGAAGGCGATCTGAAAGGCACGGGCTATCCGGGAACCAAGCTCAGTGACGAACAGCGGCAGTATCTCGAGGCCGATGTTCAAGAGACGTTCGACGACTTCGCCGCGCACGTTCGTGCCAACCGCCCGGGCGCGATCGACACCGACACAATGCGAGGACAGAGCTTCAGCGCCCGCGAAGCATATAAGCGAAACTTGATCGATGGCGTGGTGCCATACGAGAGCGCGCTCCGCAGCCTTAAGCGGTTCAAGGCGGAGTAGCTGGTCGATTGACATCCGCGCGCTGACAAATATGCGCGCCTCAATCTTCGCCCGCCACGTCGGTTTCATCATGCTTTCACCCGACAAGGGTGGCGCATCTGGCTCCGAGCAAAAAACCGATCTCGAGCAGCT
>DASVRY010000616.1:0-4676 GCA_036388395.1 Chthoniobacteraceae bacterium | reverse complement strand
GTCTTTCACGCCGGAATTGGACGAAGCCCGGCCTTTGTTCAACGAAAGCAGCACTCGCGAAGGTGCATAAGGGCCTCTATCGTGCGGCACATGAAGACGCGCTCTGCCCTCGTGATGTTTCTTGCCTTCGCCGGAGGCAGTCTGCGGGCGGCGGATGAACCAGCCAAAGCTCCGCAGGTGGAGCAGCCGAACGCTCCGCAATTCAAGTCGGCGGATGAGCACTGGGCGCATGTGGAAAAGTTGCAAAAGGCAGGGCCCAAACGCGCTGCAACTCGTGACGAGCAGTTGAAACTCCTCATGAGCTGGCTAGGCGATCAAGCGACCTCGGCAGCGAGCTTCGCGACGACCTACAAGGAGGATCCGCGGATGTGGAAGGCGGTGGTGCTGGCGCTGCGGAGCGACCTTCAGCTTCGCCAAATCGCCGGAGAGCAGCCGCGCAAACAGGACCACGAGGCGGTGGAGGCCATCCTCGCATCGCCCGAAGCTCCAGAGGACGTCAAGGCGGAGGCTGCGTTCATCGGCGTGATGCTCCGCACCGAGCACTTCAATCCGGCGGAGGCCGAGAGCTTCGAGCCATTTCACAAGGCGGCCGCAGACTACCTGCGCGCGTACCCTACTCATGCACACGCAAATGATGTCCGCGATGCTCAGATCCAGATTATCCACAGCTACGACATCCCGGCGCACGACACCCTGCTGAAGGCACTGGCGGAATCTAGCGACGCCGCCATGGCTGCGGCCGCGAAAGACCTTCTGGCGAAGCGGGGGCGAACCGCTGAGCTAAAGAGCAAGCCGGTCGAGCTGAAATTCACCTCCAGCACAGGCACTGAGGTCGATCTGGCAAAGCTTCGCGGAAAGGTGGTCCTCCTCGATTTCTGGGCGAGTTGGTGTGCGCCGTGTATCAGCGAAATGCCGAACGTCGTGAGCGCTTATGAGAAGCTGCGTGGGAAAGGCTTTGAGGTCGTCGGCGTGTCGCTCGATCAGGACAAGGCCACCATGGAAGCAACGATGAAGAAGCTGAACATGATCTGGCCGCAGTCGTTTGAAGGAGCGGTTTGGGAAGGTAAGATTCCCAAGGAGTTTGGTATCACCGCGATCCCTGCGACCTGGCTCCTCGATAAAAAGGGGATGCTCCGCCAGACAAGTCTGCGCGGCGAGGCGCTGGGCGCTGCCGTCGAAAAGCTCCTCGCGGAGTAGAGTGGCTTGGCAGTTACGTCCCGCTGGAACTTGCAGCGAAGCCAGGCAGCGTCTCGTGCAGAATCGCCCGAATAGTCGCCTTTTCGTCTGTGGGTAGATACGCGAATTCGGGCGCGGCGCCGTCCAACGCGGTCCTCAGTTGGGCGAGCACATTTTCTTTGAGCGGACCAGGGATTCCGGAGAACGCTGGCGAATAGATCATGTAGGAGCAGCGGTATCGGAGAAGGCGCGTGCTTCCATCGAGCTCTTTCAAAGCGGCGCCATTCGCGCGCTTCGCTGTTGAAAGGAAGGCCTCCTGAAATGCGGGATCGCTTGTCACGCTTCCCGGAATGAGCGGCACTTCATCGGCGAAGAGGATGTATCGAACCAGCTCGCGGGCCAGAGCTTCCAGTTCCGTCGCGCCCGCGGCACTGTCGGCGCTCGTTTCGCCTATCAGCACGCGGGTCCGATAGCTGGCCTGGAGCGCCCGATTTACGAAGCCGACCTGGTGCTCATGCAGAAGTTGTGCGAGCGCGTCGCTGGTTTCTGCCGGGTAGCGAGTAAAACTGAACAGCTGGCCCGCAGGGATCGGTATCTCGCGCAACACTCCATCGGCTCGATCGAGCAGCAGATTTCCCCAATTCTTCGGGAACCCGGCCGCAACGCCGGTCACGTGGTAGCCGCCAAACCGATTGCCCAGTGGGATGCCGTGCCCGCTCTGCTGACGGCGAAATGCCCGCTCTCCGCCGCCGGTGATTCCGGGCACCACCGATTCGATCATCAGCCCGGGCACGTGATCCAAATAGCGAGGTGCATGGCACGTCATACATTCATCGGAGCGCTCGAACGTTGGCTTTCGATCGGAACGCACAGGATCCGAGATGAAGAAGATCCCGCCCAGCGCCGGATCGAGGGAGATGATCTCGATCTGCCCGCCGGGCACGTAGCCGACGTAAGTATCGTCGTTGAAGTAGAGCGCTCGCGGTCGTCTTGGAGAGATGAGCCCCTTCTGCAGCGAGGTGACGGAGTAGACGAGCATTTGGGAGGAGATCGGCACCTCCAGCTCCCGCAGCAAGCTCGTCAAGAACGGCAGCTCACCCGAGCTATCCAAGGTGCGTCGGCCGGCCTCGAGGTCGGCGAGAAAACGCGTGAAGCGGTCCTGCGGCTCGCGGGTGTAGTAGCCGTGCAGCGGATCGTCGATGCCGAGATTGCCGGCGGCGTCGGCTGCGCTGGCGCTTAATGCCGCACATATTGTTGCGAGGATCAGGTGACGAGTCATTGGTGAAAGGCAATCTGCTCTCCCGCGGCGGTACAGTGGAATCTCGCGAGCCTGCCTTGCTTACGCCTTTCCGCAGCGACTGCAACCTTCCCAGAGAAAAATGGCTCGGGAACTGAGGCGTGGGCAGCGGAGCTTGTTCGCCGCTGGAAGAGGCAGTATCGTCCGTGCATGCAAGCGGGCGCCAGCAAACCGATTATCTCTGCCCAGGATTACCTTCGGCTCGAACGCGAGGCTCCGTTCAAGAGCGAGTATGTCCACGGCGAGATCTTCGCAATGGCTGGCGGAACGGTGAATCACCATACGTTGGTAGGTAATTTCTACGGCCTCTTGTGGCAACAGCTCGCAGGTCGGAGTTGCCGCGCGTTCACCAGCGACATGAAGGTTCGTTGCGATTTCTGGGACAGCTTCGTTTACCCCGACATCTCCGCAGCCTGTGAGCCGCTGACGTTTTTCGATGAACAGCGCGATGCTTTCTCGAATCCCTCACTGGTTGTCGAAGTGCTGTCGAAAGGGACGGAGGCGTACGATCGCGGCGAGAAGTTCCGGCTCTACCGGATGATCCCTTCGCTCGTGGAGTATGTTCTAGTTTCGCAACGGCAGCCGCTGGTTGAAGTCTTCCGGCGCATCGGCGAGAGCCAGTGGCAGCTCGAAACCTTCGATGCTCCGGAGTCCGTTTTCCACCTTCATTCCGTCGACGTGGAAATCAGCCTGTTGCAACTGATCGCGAACGTGGAGTTCACGACGGAGTAGCTTCTCCGATTCCTCAAAGGCACAGGTGAGCAGTATTAGCTGCTATTTCATGCCTTTACGCGATTCTCGCTTTCCCGTGGTTCACGGTTTGCTTACATCGGAAGCCGCATGCTCCGCCCCTCCAAACGACACCTCGAAGTCATCATTCGCGACTCCGAAGGCCGGCAACTTTCCCGCTGTTTAATCCGACGTGGCCGCTACGTCATAGGTCAGGAAAAGAAGAACGAGATCGTCGTCGATGAGCCGTCGGTTTCCGCCCGGCATGCGCGCCTCACCGTGGCGAGTGAGGAGGAACTATTCATCGAAGATATGGAGAGTGCCAACGGCACTTTTGTCGACGGCTTCCCTGCGGCGGAGATGACCCCGATCACTTTTGGCAGCGAAATCCTCGTGGGCCATACTCGCGTGGAGTTTCAGCGTGCGGGCCTCCCGGCTTCCATCTTCGAGAGCCTGCCCGAAGGATTTCTGCGGGAGAATCGTTACGACTTTGGCGAGGCGATTGTGGAGGGTAGCACGAGCACTATTTTCACGGCGCATGACACCTCACTTGGCCGGGACGTCGCGATCAAGGTCATGCGGAAGGAAAGCCAGGCCAACACCGCTCATGTGCTGCGGTTCATCCGGGAAGCGCAGATCACCAGCTCCCTTCAGCATCCAGCGATTTTGCCGATCTACGAGCTGAGTCTGGACGAGCAAAGCCAGCTCTTTTACACCACGCGATTCGTCGAAGGAGAGGCGCTGGCGACTCTGCTGGAGCGGCTCGCCACGGGCGATCCCGAGACGCTCGGCCAATGTTCGTTGGGCGCGCTTGTCTCGATGTTCCAGAAGGTCTGCGACGCCGTAGCGTTTGCGCATTCGCGCGGCGTGGTGCACGGCAATCTCCAGGCGAACAACGTGACCGTCGGCTGCTTCGGCGAGGTTTTCGTCACGGCTTGGGAACATGCTCGTTTGTTTGCATACGACGCTTCCGGTGAGCCGATTGCGCAGCCGGTGAAAGCAGCGGCTGCGCCGGCTGCACCACCACTTTCCGACTCCATGGCTCCCGAACAGGCTGCCGGGCTAGACGAAGAGATCAGCGTGCGGACAGACGTGTACGGCTTGGGGGCATTGCTCTACCGGATCCTCATGCTTCGCCAGCCTATCGTAGCAGAGACGGAGAACGAATTGCTGGAAAAGATCCTCACCGGCTCAATCGAGGCGCCATCGGCGCTGGCGAAGGCGAGCGCAGCCCCACATTGGCCGGGCGGTCGATTGCCGGACTTCCTCGCCGCCGTCGCCGTGAAGGCGCTCAGTGCCGCCGTCGAGGATCGACACGCATCCGTAGCCGAGCTGCAAAGTCAGGTATTTGCGTGGCAACAAGGCACCACTGCGGGCGACACGGGACGTCTTTGGAAGCAGTTTACGGGGCTGCTCAACCGCCCCTGATCACACGGCGCGGCTGGCCTACTCCTGCTTTTGCGCTTCTGCGGCT
>DASVRY010000615.1:0-4390 GCA_036388395.1 Chthoniobacteraceae bacterium | reverse complement strand
CTCCCGGATTTCAAAAAGCTCGAGCCCCGCGCTCGGGGACGAATCGCGAGCAACATGATCGATCTTTCGGCTGCCGCGCGGGAGGAAAACTTCGCCTTCGTCTTCACGGGGATGCTGCACGTGCCGCAGGACGGCGAATACACCTTTTACCTGAACTCCGACGATGGCTCACGGATCTTGATCGATGACCGGCCGGTCGTGACCTTTGACGGCATTCACCCAGCCAATGGGCCGCGCACGGGAAAGACCCAGCTGACGAAGGGAACGCATCCGCTGCGCGTCGAGTATTTCAACACAAAGGCGGGCCAGCAGCTCGATGTCGCCTGGGAAGGGCCGGGGGTGAAAACAACGGTTCTCTCCCACAGCGGCGAGCGCGGACCAGTGGATCATCGGCACCGGCTGGTCGCTGGAGAACAGTCGCTGGTCGTTCGCGCTTTTGTCGATGGCGGGCCGCCGCGTGCGATCTCCGTCGGCCTTCCGGGTCGCATGAACTACTGTTTCGATGCCGACACCAGCGCGGTGGCGTTTGGCTGGACTGGCGAATTCCTCGATGTCGGTCCGGATCGCGGCCGCAATCAGGGAGATCGCGGCGGCGGGTGGTGCAAGATCCTCGGGGAGCGATTCAGTGTCGGCGCGGCGGGCTTTCCGCTGCGCTTCGGCGACGCCTCGAAGGTGCCGCAGGTGCGCTTCGGCGGTTATCGGCGCACACAGACGCCGGAGTTCCTCATGACCGTTGAAGGTGTGGCGGTGAAGCAGATCGTCCGGGCTGCGCCGGAAGGCACCGGCCTACAATACGAATTCCAGATCGAGCAGGCGCCGGCCGACGTATTTTTTGTCCTCGAGCCGGAAAATCTCCGCCTCACCTCCTCCGCCGGCACTTGGACCGGCGGCACGCTCCGAGTGCCCGCTGCGGAGGCGAAACGATTCACCGTCACGATCACCCGCTGACCTTTTTTCCTGATGAAAGCCTCTCCCCTTTTTCTTTGTGCAATTGCGCTTCCTTCGCTGCTCTTTGCGGCCGCTGCGGCGCCGGACAAGATCCCGGCGGGTTACACCGTGGAGACAGTCGAGATTCCGAAAACCATCACCTTGAGCGTGGGCGGCCTCGCCTTTACGCCAAAGGGCGAACTGATGATCTGCACGCGCGAAGGCGAAGTGTGGCGGTATAGCCAGGGGCAATGGCACCTCTTTGCCGAAGGTCTGCACGAGCCGCTCGGCATCCATGTGGACCAAAAGACCAGTGATGTCTGGGTCGTTCAACGTCCCGAGATGACGAGACTCGTCGACGAAAACGCGGACGGACGCGCGGATCTTTACCAGACGGTGAACGCGGATTGGGGAATCACCGACAACTACCACGAATATGCCTACGGGCCGGCGCGTGACGCGCAGGGGAATTTTTACGGGACGCTGAATACGACGCTGAGCTGGCCAGGTTGGGCAGGCAGCAGCCGTTGGGATGTTGCCCGGGTGCACGACTCACGGATGGGGCGAGCGGCGAAATATCGCGGCTGGGCTTTTCAGATCACACCAGAGGGTAAATTCGTGCCCTTCGCGAGTGGCTTGCGGTCCCCAGCTGGGGTGGGGATGAACCTCGAAGGCGATCTCTTCGTCACGGACAATCAGGGGGATTGGGTGGGCAGCTCCACGCTCCAGCACGTGGCGAAGGGTCGCTTTTACGGACACGCCTCCTCGCTTATGGATCATCCCGATTATACGGGCAAGGATCTGAACCAGATCAGCGTTGAGGATTACGCACGACTCCGCACCTTACCGTCGCTCTGGCTGCCTCATGGAGACCTCTCGAACTCGCCGGGCGAGCCCACGGCGGATAGCACACAAGGGAAGTTCGGGCCGTTCGCCGGACAGTTCTTCATTGGCGATCAGACACGCTCGAACATCATGCGCGCTTATGTGGAAAAGGTGGGTGGCGAATACCAAGGCGTGGTGTTCAACTTTGTTCATCCCTTGCAGAGTGGGTGCCTGCGCACGGCTTTCGGTCCGGATGGCGCCCTCTGGGTGGGCCAGACGGGCCGCGGCTGGCGCTCCGTGGGGCCGGAGATCTACGGTCTGCAACGGATCGTCTGGAACAGCACGACGACGCCAATGGAGATGCAGAAGATCAACGCGACGCCGCAGGGCTTCCGTATCACCTTTACCAAGCCTGTGGATCGGGAGCTCGCTGCCGGCCCGGCCCGCTATCAGATCCGACATTTTCACTATGCTTATCGGCCTGAGTATGGCTCCCCGAAAATGGACGAGACGACGGTGGTTCCGAGCAAGGTCGTCGTCTCAGCAGATGGCCTCACGGTGGATCTGGAGATGCCTCTCGTGACACCCAAGGTCTACCGGATCAGCCTTGTCGGAATTCCTGGCGCCGATGGCATGCCGCTCTCGAATGAAACCGGCTGGTACACGCTGAACCAGGTGCCGAAGTAGCGGGCGCGGTGGAATTAGGGAAAGCGGTCGCGAGAAACGCTGAACGCCGAACCCTCACTAGCGCGCAACTCAGGCGTGTGTTCCTCCATTGGGGCGAAAGGACCCAAATGCGAGGGAAGCACTCATCGACGTGCGGTGTTGCCCACCGGGAGGTGTGCAACCACAGGTCGGGAGACCTGTGCTCCCCTTTGGAGACGGCGTTGCGATGCTCTTCATGAGGAGCACAGACCACCGGTCTGTCGCAGCGGACCTCCCGGTCCACTGCATCGCAGTCCGAGGTGCCCTCGTTCGCCTGACAAGCAGTGCCCCTTGCCCACTCTCCCTGCTGAAGCTCAACGGCCGCCCCCAACACCTCAACTCCCTTAAGCGAGCCCACCTCGCTTCGATCTCGAAGCACTGCAGAGCAGCGACCAACACCTCCAGGCTAATCACAGCCAGTCCGCCCTTGGCTGCTGCACGTAATTGACTTGGGTCTCTGCACTTCTATCCTCCTCCTAGTGAAAAATTTCACAAAGCTCGAAACCGCCTCCGATAAAAGCGTCGCCCTCAAGTCTACGTTCGAGCTGATCAACTCCCAACTTTACTCGGTCGAAGAACGGATTCGCCAGCAGGCGCGTGCGTTCGATCCGGCGGTAGAGGGTTACGTCGCCTACGCGATCGAGAGCCATGGCAAGCGCCTCCGCCCCGCGCTCGCTCTCCTCGCCGGCGGTGCGACCGGGAATATTTGCCCAGGGCACTTCGATCTCGCTGTGGTCGTGGAGCTCATTCACGCCGCGACTCTCGTCCACGACGACATCCTGGACGGCGCTGATCTCCGGCGCGGTCAGCCGACGGCAAATGCCAAGTGGGGCAACGCCATTTCGGTGCTCCTCGGCGACTGCCTTTTCGCGCATGCGCTGAAGCTTTCCACGAGCTTCCAGAATGGAGAAGTTGGCCGCCGCATCGCGCACGCTGCGAGCGAGGTCTGCTCCGGGGAGATCATCCAGACGCAACGCCGCTTTGATCTGAAGCTCAGCGTGCCGGATTACTACAAGATCATCGAGATGAAGACCGGCGCGCTCTTTGCCGCCGCATGCGAGCTTGGCGCCTTCATCAATGAAGCTTCGCCGGAAGTCATCAGCGCCTTGCGGGTTTTCGGGTTGAAGCTGGGCACCGCCTACCAGGTTTACGACGATTGCCTCGACCTCGCCGGCGACGAAGAGGTTGCGGGGAAGACGCTCGGCAGTGATCTCCGCAAAGGGAAGCTCACCCTGCCCGTCCTGCATTTGCTCCAGACGAGCGACGAGGCCGAGCGACACCGCCTGAGCGAGATCATCCTCAATGGCGACGACGCCGCCATTCAGCTCCTCGTCGACCGGGCCCGGGAGACTGGGGCGGTGAAGAGCGCGATCGCGACCGGACGTAAAATGTTGCGGGAAGCGGAAGCGCAGCTCGAGGTGGTGCCAGCGAATAAATATCGCGAAGCTCTCCGCACTCTGGTGACGACACTGGACGGGATGATCGGTCAGTTTCGCGGATAGGGCGCCATGGAAGCGGCCAAGGTCTTCGGCTGATTACGGGTTGTCTGGGTATGAGTTCCTCCCTCTCGCGAGCAGCGTTCCTTCTTTGCAGCGTTGGGCTTGGCCAAGCCCTTTTGGCGCAATCCGCGCTGCGACCTGCCGGCTTCATGGAAATTCCGTGGAATGCCCCGCCGGAGAAGGCGCTCGAGTTGCTCCGGGGGCGAGGTCAGCTCGAACTCCCGGAGAGTGTCCCCACAAACGGTGTTTTGGAGCTGACGGGCGGCACCTTTGCCGGTCAACCAGTGCTCAAATGGCGACTGGATTTCGTGAATGCGCAATTCGCCAGCGGAACAGTGACGATTAAGCCGGAGACGAACCCGCCCGGGCTGTATCGAGAATTCAAAGCCCGTCTCATGGAGAAGTACGGACCGCATGCGAGTGAGCGAAAGCTG
>DASVRY010000614.1:0-1869 GCA_036388395.1 Chthoniobacteraceae bacterium | reverse complement strand
CCTTGAGCGGCTACGGCATGGAGGAAGACATCCAGGCCAGCACCGCGGCAGGCTTTTCCATGCACCTGACCAAGCCGGTCGATTGGCGCCGGCTCGAATCCGCGCTCCATCGGCTCAGCGCGGTGGATGGGGAGATGGTTGGGAGTGGGTTAAGAGTTGAGAGGAAGAGCCCCGCGCCCCGACTTCCCGGTGCGGGTAAATCGTGAATTCCTCGATTACTCCGACGTTAGCGGCGGGACCGATGTTCCCGCTTCGAACTCCAGCAATGTCCGCTCATCTTCACCTGTCCTCTGAGACGGCTTGAGCGGCGGATCGCTAGGCGGCTTAGCCCCGCTGGCAGCGGCGCTTTCAGCTGCTTTCTCTTCCGCCTCCTTCAGGAGCCGCAGGGCCAGGCGACCGAGCGCGCCGGTGAGCAGAAAGATCAGCACCAGACCGCCGATCCAGAAGAGGTATTCCTCCATTGCCGGGCGGTTTTTCCCACGCGCGAGATTCAGGCCAAACTGACCGAGCGTCCCGAGGTAGACGTAGAGAAAAATGCCCGGTGCGCGCCCGATTAACGTCCACCAGAGGCACGGCCAAAAGCGGATGCGCGTGATGCCGTAGATGTAATTGATCAGGCTCACCGGAAAGAGCGGATGAAGCTGACTGAGCACGATGATCTTCCACCCTTCGCGCTCAATCGCTTCGTCGAGGTGCGCCCACTTTGCGTGGTGTCGCAGGAGCCGCTCCATGCGTTTGCGGCCGAGCTTTCTTCCGAGAAAGAAGGCGACTGCTGCCGCGAGCACATTGCCCGCGAGGACGATTGCGAATCCCCACCAAAGCCCGAAGAAAAACCCGCCCCCGACGCTGAGGATGCCGGCGGGAAGCAACAGGAGATTGCAGACGGCAATGAGCAGCGGATAAGCAACCGGCGCCGCATGCCCGGCCGCGGCGATCTGTTGCTGCACGTCCGCGAGCGTCGACGCCACGGGCACATAGCGTCCCACGATGAACATCACGGCGACGATCATCACGATCCCGAAGAGCTGGTAGTAGAAAGCGCCGGTCAGTTTCTGCACTGGAGGGTCCGGAATACGGGCAGAAGCTGTTCAAAGCCAGTCTTTTGGGCTTACAGAGCCTCCTATTCCTCCTCGCGGCTTTGCAGCACTGACGGCTCTCGCTTTCCAGAATGCCTGCGGCGCTGAACATCCAACCTTCAACTTCGAACGTTCAACATCGAAGAGCGGAAACTACTGCAGCGGCGTTTTCGGCCTTCACTGTTGGATGTTGAACGTTGGATCTTCGATGTTGAATCTCCGCTCCTCTCTCAAGGTCCAGCAGACAGCGCATGCCTTTATGACGCAAAAGTAACGTTGGCTGCCGCGAGAACTCAGCTACTCTTCGTGAAACTGGTTAATGGGAACTGCGACCGCCACTACCAAGCTCGCAACCTTCCTCGTGGGGCTCGGCATCACGGCCAGCCTGCGCGCGCAGACTCCGCCCCCGAAGGCTCAAACGGCGGAAGAGCTTGCGACGAGCGGCCTTTCCGCTTATGCCGCCGGGCGCTACGCAGATGCCGAGGCAGCGCTCACGCAATTCCTCACTGGCTACGGTGCGAACCCGCAGGTGAAGGATGTGCTGCCGCGGGTCTATCCGCCGCTCGCGCTCAGCCGGGTGCGCCTGAAGAAGTTCGATCTCGCACTCGAGGCGATCCGGACATTCCTCAAAGAACACGGTAAAGCGGCGCCGGTGGAAACGCTGGAGGAGCTTCGCTTCTGGCAGGGGATCTGCGAGGCGCAGGCTCAAGATTACAAGGCGGCGAGTGCCACGCTGGCGGCCTTTGTGAAGGACTTCCCGCGCTCGGCGAAGCGCCCAGAGGCGATGTTGCTC
>DASVRY010000613.1:0-6244 GCA_036388395.1 Chthoniobacteraceae bacterium | reverse complement strand
GGAATTCTCGGCAATGTTACCGATCGACTCGTTCACGGCCACGTCGTCGACTTCCTGCTCTTTGATCTGCACGTCCGCTTCGCCAATCCATGGCCGGCTTTCAACGTCGCTGATAGCTGTATTTGTATAGCGGCAGGGCTCTTCATTCTTAGCTCTATCCTGGAAGCTAAAACAGCAGCAACCAAGAGCGCGTAGATACCATCGAGAGCAGCCATCGTGGGCCAGTTCTCAACGAGAAAGCACGATGACTCCGGCATTCCAGCGTAGGCGGCGTTCCGCCTTGTTGCCGGCGAGAAACCGTCGACACTGAAGCCGCGCATGTCCGTTCCCCCAGATCATTCCTCCGCATCCGATGAAACCGTTCGCGCTCCAGGCTTAGGTGCGGAGGGTTTGCTCTTTGGCCGCTTTCGACAGATCCGCGAACTTGGGCGGGGCGGCATGGGATTGGTGCTCCTGGCGCACGACGAGGTGCTAGGAGTCCAGATGGCGATCAAGATCATCCCGGAGCAAGTCGTGCAGGATACGGAAGGCGTGGTTGACCTGAAGAAAGAGGTGCTTCGCGGAATGGCGCTGACGCATCCTGGCATTGTGCGCGTGTATAGCTTTGAGCGAGATGCTACTCACGCGGGGATCGTTATGGAGTTCGTCGAAGGCGAGACCCTCGCAGATTTAAAGGTGCGGCAGCCGAGTCACTGTTTCGACTGCGACACGGTGAGACCGTGGCTCGAACAGCTCTGTGCCGGCCTCGACTATGCACATCGCGAGGCGCGAATCGCCCATCGGGACATTAAGCCGCGCAATTTGATCCTAACCCAGGACGGCCGCTTGAAGGTGGCGGATTTCGGGATCGCTTCCAGTCTATCCGAGACTCTGACCCGTATCTCCGTGCGCCTCGATGCGTGCGGCACGCCGCCCTACATGAGCCCGCAACAGGCGCTCGGGGAGCGGCCAACTACAGCGGATGACATCTATTCGCTCGGTGCGACCTTCTACGAACTCCTCACGGGCAAGCCGCCTTTCTATCGCGGGAACGTGCTTGCACAGGTGCTGCAGGAGACACCGCCTACGATGACGGAGCGGCGGATCGAACTCGGAGTCACCGGCACCTCTGCGATTCCCGAGGTGTGGGAAACGATGATCGCGAGATGCCTGGCTAAAGAATCTGCGGACCGCCCGGAAAGTGCAGCGGCGGTTCTGGAATTTTTCAAAGGGAAAGCGTTACCTGCGGCCGCCGAGAAGCCGCCTATTGTGCGAGTGCCAAATCTTGCTCGAACCGCACCGGAGCCCGTCGCTTCAGCACTTCCCGCCTCCACCTTCAAGCAGCGTGAATCCTCTCGCGCCTCTTCTTGGGCGGGGCTGCGACAGTCTGCTCTGGTGCTCGCTGCCGCAGCTTGCACCGCGGGCGGCTTGCACCTTTTGCGGCACAGGCAGAAAGATTCTGCACCGCCGAAGGCCGCCGCAGCTCCAGTCCCTACCGCCGCACCCGCGACTTCAACGAACGCTGGGCGGGCGAACGCAACTTCGCCGAAGATCCTCCGCGAAGCGCAACTTGGCTCGGGCAAGGGGCTGGACGGCGCACGGCTGCAAGGGCCCGGCTCCGATCCAGGGGCAAAAAAGTAGTGCCGCATTCCGCCCGACTAGTGCCCCCTGAGGCGAAGATCGTTTCTCCGCTTGCAGATCGTAGCGCAGTTTGGTGGGAGCTTTCATTCACGCAGAAAGTGGATAAACCTCTGCCATGCGCCTTTGCCGCATCCTCCCCCAACTCCTTGGCCTGCTGTTGGCGTTGTGCCCAGCTGCTGCCGACGAAGGGGCGCCGATAACCACAGCAGCCGCCGTGCGTGCGCTTTCGAATGCGGAAGCCGCCCGCGGGCTCCCAGTGCGCGTGCAAGGGGTAATCACCTACGTGCTCTCCGAGGAAAACGCGGTGGTGCAGGATTCAACCAGTGGGATCTGGCTGTGGTTTAAAGAGAAGACGGTCGTGATTCCGGGCCAGCAAGTCGTGATCACCGGTGTGACGGCGCCTGGAAATTTCGCCCCAGGTATCACGGACGCCCAAGTTAAGGCTCTCGGCACTGCACCGCTTCCTGAACCGCGCCAAGTTACTTCCGAGGCGCTGCTCACCGGCGACTTTGATTGCACGTGGGTGGAGCTCACCGGACCCGTGCGGCGGTTTCTCAAGAACGGTGGGATGCGTCTCGAGGTGGTGAGTGGCAGCGGACGAGTTCCCGTGGAACTGCAGGGCTTTATCCCAGAGCATCCAGACCGCCTCGTTGGCGCGTCGGTGCGCGTGCGTGGCATTCCCCTTTATTCCTACAACCGTAAGGGGCAAATCCACGGAGTCCGCGTGGTGGTGCCGGGACCAGAGCATCTCACCGTCCTTCAGGAGGCGCTCGGTGAACCGCCACCTGTCACCAGGATTGAAAACGTGCTGCGCTTTTCGCCCGGCACACCGCGCCAGCGCGTCCACATCCGCGGCGTCGTCCTGTACAACCGTGATGGGCTCGTTTTCGTCGGGGACTCCACCGGCGCGATCCGCGTCCGCACCCATGAACCTCTGCAACCGCAGGTCGGAGACCAAATTGATGTCCTCGGCTTTCCCGTCGTGTCGGAGAATCATCCACTGATCCAGGACGCGCTGTGCTGGCGGACCGGCGCTGCTCCAACGCCCGCAGCGGCGCCGCTGAAGCTAAGTGCGCTAATCGAGCAGGACGGGCAGCTCGTGAAAGTCCGCGCGGTCCTCACTGCCATATCAGACAACGAGAAGGAGTATCTGCTCACGATGCAGATTCCAGATCGGGAATTCCGCGCGAGTTTGCCTAGGAGCAAGAACTCCGAGGCGCCGTGGCAACCAGGGAGCGAGCTGGAGCTCACGGGCGTATGTAATGCCATCCCCCGCGACCCGCTGCTGACGGGGTGGGATTTCGGTGCGGATGAGTTCGAGCTGCTCTTGCGCAATCCAGCGGACGTTGTCGTGCTCAGCAGCCCGCCCTGGTGGAGTGGTGAACGTGCCTTATTCGCGAGCAGTATCGCGGCGGGGGGGGTGCTCTGCATCCTTGGCGTGCTGCTCCTGCGCGCCCGCTGGCGCTTCCATGAAGAAACTCGTCGACGGCAATTCTCGGAGGCGCAGTTCACTGCCATCCTCGCGGAGCGAAGCCGGCTTGCGCGGGATATTCACGACACGCTGGCGCAAGGCTTTACCGCAATTTCCGTCCATCTGGAGATGGTTCGGCGAAAGCTCGGCACCTCTCCGGAAATGGTCCTCTACCACGTTGATACCGCACGTCAGCTTGTGCAATCGAGCCTCTCCGAAGCACGCCGTTCAATCTGGGAAATGCGCTCGCAAGTGCTCGAGAACACGCCGCTTTCACAAGCCCTGCGGGAACTCGGAGAGAACCTCGCCAAGGCGAACAATCTTCGCTTCTCCATGCACGTCTCGGGCCGCCAGTCGCGGCTCTCGCCACGGATGGAGAATGATCTCCTGCGGATCGGCCAGGAGGGAATGACGAACGCGGCCCGGCACGCGGGCGCAGAGTCGTTGGTGGTCACGCTGATCTTTGCACCAGGACAGGTGGCACTTAGCATCCGAGACGACGGCCGCGGCTTTGATATCGGCGATTCCGCCGTTGCCTCGATGGCGAGCGGCGGCTTCGGTATGGCGGGGATGCGCGAGCGCGCAGCGCGCATGCACGCGCACCTCGACATCATCAGCAGCCCTGGAGAAGGCACGGAGATTCATCTACTGGTACCGCTCGGCACACCCATAGCAGAGGTGCTCGCGGACGTATGATAGCGCAGGGCTCCATCCGTCTTCTGGTCGTAGACGATCACCTGCCTTTCCGCCTCGGCATGGTAGCCATGCTGAACGACGAACCGGATATGCGAGTCGTCGCCGATGCCCGCGATGGCATGGAGGCGATTGCCCTTTACCGCACCCACTGTCCCGACGTGGTGCTCATGGATCTGCGCCTTCCAGGGATGAGCGGAGTGGAGACGACGCTGGCGCTGCGGGAGGAATTCCCGACTTGCCGGATCATCGTGATTACGACCTTTGACGGAGACGAAGATATCTATCGAGCACTGCAATCTGGAGCGCAGTCTTATCTCCTCAAAGATATGCTGGCCGAGGAAATGATCGGGGTGATCCGCAGCGTGCAGGCCGGCAAGCCCCAGATCCCGGCCGCGGTGGCGGGCCGGCTCGCGGAGCGCATGCGCCGCCCGGAGCTCACCGCTCGTGAACACGAAGTGGTGCACCTGCTCGTGCGTGGGCGCAGCAACAAGGAGATGGCAACACACCTCGGCGTGAGTGAAGAGACGGTGAAAACGCATCTCAAAGGGCTCTTCGTGAAGCTCGGCGTCCGGGATCGTACGCAAGCGGCGATCTATGCGCTCCAGCACGGGATCGTACATCTAGACTAAGCACGCGAAGGCGTTAGCGGAAGCTCACCCATTCGAGTGAGCTAAAAACCCCACGATTGGGGAAATGACACTCCGCCAGGAGTGGAGTTCGATGAATGGGTTCATCTCCACCACCTAGCCTTCTCTATTATATGAAACTCACCCTCCTTACCGCAGCAGCAGCCGCCATTTCCTGCACTGCCGGCGCGGCGATAGTTAATGTAGATTTCAACAGCACAAACAACGGCGGGGGCGCCACGTATAGCGGCCTGGCGGCCGCACCCGATCAAGCGGGAACTAATGCGCTTTGGAACGGTATTTCGAACAATACCTTTGGCAGCATCACTGGTCTCGGAGGCACCGATCTACCTGATTCAACTGGCGCAGCGACAGACATCGACATCACGATTGGCCGGCAGGACGGTGGATTTACTGGCACAGGGAACAATCTCCTGAAGGATTACCTGTTCCTCGTCCCTGGTCAGAGCAGCACCTTTACGCTCTCCGGTTTAAGTCCACAGGCGAGCTATAACGTTTACATCTACTCGATGGGCGACACCGCAGGCCAGGGCGGCACATTCACCTACAACGGCACTAGTCTTTCCACCTCAGCGTCTCCTCTCAACGGTACGACTTTCGTGGCGGGTAACAACTACGTCGTCTTCACTGGCGTGACTTCGGCTGAGGATGGCACCGCAGGATTCACCTGGGCCGGCGTTTCTAGTAATACCCATAGCGCCCTCAACGGAATTCAAATTGAAATCGTGCCGGAGCCAACGTCCGTCGCGCTCCTTGGCCTCGGCGCCGTAGGACTAGGCCTCATCCGTCGTCGGCGGGTTAGCTAAAACGGCATTCCAGTCTTCCCCAACGGCTCGATCTGGAGACAGGTTGAGCCGTTTCCGTTGGAAAGGCCATCGCTGGAGCAAGAGAGTCCAGAACCGAAGGCGGGCGGTTGATCCTTGCCCACCCGGCAGAGAGGCGAACGCTCGCACCGAGCTTCTCCGCCTTTACAGCCGTTCGAGGAAGCCTGGCAGGTAAACGGACGCAGTGCCGCGTCCGTCCGCGTCCATCTCCACCTTGGTTCGAGGCCCTTCTCCAATCCCCAGCAAACCTGGCAATAGCTCCGGGTGATTCGCGGAGGAGGGAAGCAGTGGGGCCACTCGCCCAGCCAGCGCACGAACGGCTTCGTCTCGCTTCCGGCACCACTCCTCGACTGCGCCCGGCTCGGCCGGTTTTTCTGCTGCCGTTAAGCCGGAGGAAAGAAGTTTCTTATAACCGGTGTCTAGCAACTCACGCAGCACATCGCTTCCCGAAGTCTCGAGTTCAAAGAACTCGCCGATCAGCGCCAGCTGCCACCGCGTGATCTCCTCTGGTCGTCGCTCTGCCTCACGGATGACGGATAAGGAAGTAAGCATCTCCATGAATGCTTGAGCATCCGGCGTGTGATCCCGAGGCTCCTGAGTATTGGGCAACAGCATCCTTAATCCTGCAACGATGCGCTTTGAAACAGTCTTCTCCGAACCGAGGTGCAACGTCTCCTCGCCTGCCTCCAATGCGAGAGCTCGTTCGAACTGAGTGATCTTTGCGCGGATCTCGTGCAGCGCGGAAATCTCTGCAGCCATTTCTTGTCGCAACTGCAGCTGCTTCTCGTTCGCAGCTGCCAGAGCAGCGTCAAGATCAGCTACCGCCTTCGCCGATACAGGCGTGTGGGCTGCGGACGAGAGTAGCCCAACGTGCCGCGCCTCGAGTTCGTCTTGTTCCCGATCAAGGAGGAACATCGCGCCACCAGCGCACAGGATAAGGGCAGCGACGATCGCGCTTTGCCGCTGGCGGGCGGCTATTCTGGCCA
>DASVRY010000612.1:0-9377 GCA_036388395.1 Chthoniobacteraceae bacterium | reverse complement strand
GACCTTCGCCGCGATCAACCACGAGGAAATGCCACTTGAAGCCGTGCTCAGTGCGGCGAAACGGAAGGACGTCACTCGAGGTGATAGGGCTGTGCCAACTATTGTCCAGTGACCGCGTCCACAAGTTCTCTGGCATAGCGGAAATAGATGAACGTCGAAACGGGGCGCACATAAGGGCAAAGATCACGAACCAAAGGAATAGGAGCCTTATGTAACGGCGCACAAATGAAGAGACTCAAAGCGTATTCTCGATCCCTTGATGGAAGAGCACGCGTAGCAGTTCGCTGCAGCGCCTAGACGTCATGGAAGGGAGCGGGTGAGCTTCGTAATTCACCCGCTTTATCGAAAAGACAATCGTTCATCACGAAGGGCAGCCGCACTCGCGGCGGCCGGATTGCAGCGTAAACAGAACCCTGCGGTGATCAAGCTTGGGGTGGATATCCACAGCACTGTCTATGTCGTGGTGGCGCAGTATGATCACGCCACCCCGCGGGCACCCCGGCGCTTTGCTCCGAGCGAGTTTCTGCCGTGGGTAGAGAGCCTGCTGCAGGAAGGCTACCAGGTGCATGTGGTCTATGAAGCGTGTGGCTTTGGCTTCGGGCTCTACCGGTCGCTGCGGGCGGCGGGGCACACTGTCACGTGATTACCCCACAGAAGCTTGATGAACAGCGGACCGGGGTGAAGACCGACGCCCGTGACGCGACCACGCTTTGCCAGCGGCTGAGCCGGTATGTCGATGGCAACCTCCGCGAGTTGGCGACGATCCGGGTACCGAGTGCAGAGGAAGAGCAGCACCGACATATCCATCGGCAGCGAGAGGCGCTCGTGCGGCACCGCACCAAGCTGCAGGCGCAAGGGCGTGGGTTGCTCGTCAACCATGGGCAGCCGGCGCCACCGCACTGGTGGCGCACCCAAACCTGGACGCGGTTGGGCCGGCTCCTGCCGGGCTGGCTGATCACCAGACTTGAAGTGCTGCGCCCGATCTTGAGCGTGCTCGATGAGCAGATCGCCGCCTTGAGCAAAGAACTCGAAGCCGCCGCGCCACCGGATCTGCCGCGCGGCCTGGGTAAGCTAACCACCGTCACCTTGAGCCGCGAGGTGTGCGACTGGAGCCGCTTCAAGAACCGGAGACAGGTCGCCAGCTTCACGGGCTTGTGTCCCGGCGAGCACAGCAGCGGCAACAAGCGCGTGCAAGGCAGCGTGACCAAACATGGCAACCCGAGGCTGCGATCATCCCTTGTCGAGCTGGCCCGCCACCTGGCCGTCGATCTCTGGCGGTTGCACACTGGCCAGTGCTCGGTGGAGAAGCTCGGCTTCACCCATTAAACGCCTTCCGGCCTGTTGCTGATTGAACCTCTATCGAAGCTAGTATGATCAAGTAACCAGATAATCCACTCTCTCGCTTTGGAACGTGGCACGCGTCTGCAGCGTAACCTGAGCTCCGCGATGATGTTCGTCGCTCTAGATTAGACCGTGCCCCGTTCCACTTCACTAGACGCATACGTCAACTTGTGCTCTGCTCGCCAGACGCACGGATAGGAGTTTGGAAGCTGAAGACCTCGGCTCAATCCTTCGAAGTGGAAACGTTCCCAAGATCAACCAAAAAGATACGGGGGCCGGGCGCCCTCGAAAACGATGGGGAACCACGGTTCCCCAAACCCCTCCTCTAGGGGGAACATCTTGCACCACCCACTTAAACAAAGCCTTCACTAACTCTCACGACAAAAAGTTCACCTTCACCCTTGATTCTTTCCATAGGGGTTAGGCGTTGCGGTCATTTCGGCTTCTGCGCGTGGCCCCGAGTGGGAGCAGTGACTGAATTGCCGTTTGAGCGGCGAATCGGTGCGGAGAACGGGTTGCGCTCCGAAGGAGAAGCAGCGCTTGGTTCGAGGAGCGTCGGTGTTGCGAAGTGCGGGAGTGGAAGAGTGGGAGTCGGAAAAGATGTGGGTACGACGTGGATTATAGGTGCGCCGACTTTGAGTGGGACGGAGATGTCTTTGTTCGTCGTAGGAAATAGCCGCTCAATCTGCTGGCGATAACCGGGCCCCGGCGCGTCAAGTATGTCGCTGGCTAGCGAAGTGCTTCCAGAGAGGGCGACGGTGAATAGGATGAGGGAGGTGACGAGTGGCTTGTTCACAAATCTATGTATCTTTGACTCTTGTTGTCGGCGAGCGCGTAGCAATGGCTAACGACCCCAAGCTCAGCGACACGCGGAGCAGGCGCAGGCTGTGCGGAAAGGTGGTAGGGGCGAAGGTGGTGGGAGCATAGCCTGTGACTGCGGAGCGTGTTCGCTGGAGCGCATGGTTAGGCCTCAGTGGTTCCACGGTCAAAGCGTGCTCCAAAGTTCTTCGGATTCCAATCGAAACGTCCAGTAAGGCGGCCGGCAAGAATCGTAAGGTCGATATGGTGACCGTCGGGTGTAACGGGGTCTGAGAAACAAAAGCGACTCCACTGGCGGATAAAGTCGAGCAACGAATTGCCAATTGTCGCACGCCAGAACTCTGGGGGATAGCCCGGCCAGCGCACGTCATAGTAGCAGAGGCAGTTGCCCTCTGCAGTCGAGTCGAGGCAAAATATGTAGCCTCCGCAGCCAAAGTTGTAGAACGGGAACCAATTCCGGCGCCGTTGCAGCTCTAATTCCAGAAGCTCCCGAGGCTGACGACGGTGCTCCTGTGGAGGTAGATCCTCATAGATAGAGTCCGCAAAGCCAGCGACGTTGTAGCGGTAGTCGCTCAGGAAACCAACCCCGAAACCGTTCTGCTCCTCATCAGGAGTGAAACGGTATCCATCGCCCATCTCATGGAAGAAGGCGCGAAGCTCCGGAGGAATTGAGCGGTCGATAATACGCTCCACCTCGTCAAGCTCTGCGGCTGTTACTGCGCATCCTGGCTCAGTGCGCGGCTGTTCGCCGATCGCCCGCAAATGCTTCTCTGCTGCGTCAAAGTGTTCGAGGAACATAGGTTCGGCCTAACAGGTAGTAAGCTTCACCTTTGAAGCCCTAAAATTAGGGCTTCGATCCTGAAGCTTTGCCAGGCAGCATGACTGAGTCTGGAAGTTTGTTGTAAAAGCAACATGCCGAAGCAGATACCGCCTCAAGGAGAGAAAGAGGCGCCGTCACGGTGAGCAGTGTGCCCGAATCGGCAGCCGCAGGCAAGCCGAGGCTGCTCGATCAGGTTCGGGAGCTGCTTCGGCAATATATTACGCCATTCGCACCGAGGAGGCGTATCTCGGGTGGATTCGGCGGTTTATTCTCTTCTCCGGCACAGATGGGTTAGCGATGTCCCGAGCGTGCCCGGAAGATCGTGCGCAGCTTCCTCTGCTTTTGTGCGTTCCGTGGTGAACTTCTACTACTTCTTCGTGTCTCGCGATTGATCCTGCGTTGCGTCGGTAGCAGCGACTGCTACGGGGAGCCATCGCGTTAGTGCTTCTTCCAGATCGTTCCGGCGGATTGGTTTGCTCAGGTAGTCGTTCATGCCGGCGGCGAGGCACCGTTCTCGGTCGCCTTGCATGGCCTGCGCGGTGGCGGCGATGATCGGGATTTTGCCCTTTGCGTCGGGTCGCTGGCGGATCCTCTTCGCTGCCTCGAAGCCATCGAGTTCGGGCATTTCGCAATCCATCAGGATCAGGTCGAAGTTGCCATCGTCCAGGCGGGCAATCGCCTCAAAGCCGTTTTTCGCGATCACCGTTTCACATCCGAGCTTGTGAAGAATCATGGTGGCCACGGTCTGATTCACAGAATTATCCTCGGCGACAAGGACACGCCCCTTGAAGGCCGTGCGCACCGGCGACTTCTCACCTGTGGCAAGGGGCGATGCTTCTGGCTTGAAGCGTCCGGACCAGACCTCGATTAAAACGGCGAGGAGTTCGGCTTGCCGGATCGGTTTGGTGAGGGTCGCAGCGAACCCAATCTCCCGGCGATTGGCGGCCTCGCCGAGTTGTCCCACCGAAGTAAGCAGAACCATGCTCGTATCGTGGAGCTGTGTGTCGCCGTGGATCGCCCGTGCCAGGGCGAGCCCATCCATCTCGGGCATCTGGTAGTCCAGAACCGCAAGCCCATAGGGATCACCTGCAGCGGCGGCTGAGCGGAGCAAGGCGAGCGCTTCTGCACCAGAGGCGCAGGCGTCGCTCCTCATGCCCCAATTATCTAGCTGCTCCGAGACGACTCGTTGGTTCAGTTTGTTGTCATCCACGACGAGCGCCCGGACGTTGTGCAGAATCTCTGGCAGGCGAGTCTGCGCCCCGTTCTCCTGCACGGGCAACGGCAGGGTGAAGGAGAAGGTCGAGCCGTGCCCGGGGCGACTTTGGACGCTGATCGTTCCGCCCATGATCTCCACGAGTTGCTTGCTGATCGCGAGCCCAAGACCGGTGCCGCCAAACCGTCGGGTCGTGGAAGCGTCTGCCTGGGTAAACATGCCGAAGATGTCGCCGAGCTTTTCCTCGGGAATGCCGATGCCGGTATCTTCGACACTGAAGCGGAGTTCCACGCGCCTTCCGGACGCCGAACACTGCTCCACCTGGATGATTACATGGCCGCGCTCGGTGAACTTTACCGCGTTGCTGACCAGATTGAGCAAGACCTGCCGGATCCGGCCTGCGTCGCCGATGACATAGCGGGCGGCATCGGGCGCGTAACGCACAATGACATCGATGCCTCGCTCCTGGGCCTTCGGAGCAACCACACTCCCGGTATCCTCGACCGTCAGGAGCAGGTCCACTGGCACAGCTTCGATCTCGAGGCGCCCTGCTTCGATCTTCGAGAAATCGAGGATGTCGTTGATGATCGTGAGCAAAGCCTCTGCACTGCCGCGTCCAAGGCGCGCCAGTTCCCGCTGATTGGAGGCCAGCTCGGTTTCCAGCAGCAGGTCGAGCGTGCCGAAAACACCATTCATCGGTGTGCGGATCTCGTGGCTCATGTTCGCGAGAAACTCGCTCTTCGCCCGAGTGGCCTGCTCGGCGCTCTCTTTGGCGGCGCGCAGGACTCCCGCCTGTTCCTGAAGTTCGCGAGTCCGCTCTGCGACGCGGTCTTCGAGGTCGTGGGCGTGCTGATTTACCTGCGCGTTCTTTTCGGCCATGGCAGCGGCCATTTCGTTAAAGTTGCGGGCGAGGACTGCGAGTTCCTTGCTGCCCGTCTCCGGGAGCCGCAGATCCAGTTCGCCACGCCCGAAACGCGCCACCCCAGCTTGCAATGCAAGCACCGGAAGGGTGATCGTCCGGGCCAACGCGTAGCCGAGGATCGTCGCGACGAGGAGGCCCAGCGCGATAATCACCGCGATCGTTTGCCCGAAGTAAATCCCCGGTGCATACGCCTCCCTCTGGTCCATCTTCACGATGAGACCGAGCTGTCGACCGGCGAGCCACCGATACACGACGATCGATGGCTCTCCACGGTAATCGGCGGCGAAAACCATGCCGCTCATCCCGTCGAGCACGCGTTCGATCGCAGTCGTGGTGACCTTCCGCTTTAACACCACCGTGTCGTCGATAAAACGCGGTTGGCTGACGAAGTAGTTCTCGGGATTGACCATGAACGAGTCGTACGTCTGCCGAATCCCCGTGCGGCGGCCGAGAATCTCCTCGAAGCCGATCATACTCAGCCGGAGCACGGCCACTCCGATCGTTCCTCCGTCCGGCAGCCTCATGGGGCTGGCGAGCATCATGGCAGCCGCACCGGTGCCCGTGGAAAGATACGGATTTTGCACGAAGGTCTGGAGCAGTCCGCGCTGGAAATAGAGCAGATGCCGCTTCGATTGATCGAGTTCGGCGGGGTTTGTCGAGGCGACGACTTTCCCCGAGACGGCGTCCACGATGAACGCCTCCTGGTAAACTCCATGGGCGGTAATGAAAGCCTGCAACGCGTCATCCATCCGGCGCTTGGTGGAGACGAACCCGGGGTTCTCGCGATCCAGGGAAAGAATCCGCTGCAAATCCTCGAGACGGGCGGGGGAGGTCGCGAGGGCGCGAGCGTCGCCTTCCCGCTCGCCAAACCACCGCACGAGAGCCCCTTCCTTCTCGATCGCAGCGACGAGGAGCTCGGAAACAGCGGCGTCGCGGAGCGCGCTCGAGCCGCTTCTGAAGATGAGCAGCGCCGTGGCGGCAAGGAGCACCAGCGCGAAGCCGACAAACGCCAACGTGAGGCGAGCGGTGTAACCGGAGGGAAGAAACTTCATCGGCGGGGGGGGCGCCAGGCTGCGGCGGGAAAGATGAGCGCAAGCACCGCCGCCAAAGCAAGCCCAATGGGTAACCACCGCTCTTTGAGGAGGATCCTCCTGCGCGCTTCCTGCGCGAGCTTCAGTTGAGCGGCCGCCGTCTCTGGCGAATACCACGCGGTCCACCAGTAAAAATCGCCCTTCGGCTCCCGGCTCTCGCGGTCTACGAAATAGCTCTTCCCGTAGTCGAGAAAGTCCACGATCACGCCTGAGATGGGCTCCACCCAGACGTATCCGCTTCCGTCCGAGTTGGCATCAAACACCTCGGGCACGTCTGGAAGGGCCGTGTAACCTGCCGTATCCTCGATGTCCTCGGCGTCGCACGTAAAGAGGAACACCTTCAACCCTGCCTTCATCTCTTCGCGGATAAATAGGCACTGGCGTGGTCCAGTGTAATACGGATCCCAAAGCTCGTATTTCTGCGGCTGGGTGTGGATCGGAAAGAGGAATTGCCCGGTGCGCTTGCGATTCCCGTAATCTCCTACGTTGGTCCGTGTCTCCCGATTTACGCCGTAGAGCCCCGCCGACTCGTAGTTCACTTCGCCGGCAGGCGTGGTCCACTGGACGCTCGATTGGACGAGACTCACCTTGGGGGTGGCTGAAACTGTCTGGTCGACTCGACGAGGGCGCATCTCCGAGGCTGCCCAGGGCGCGATGAGCGACTCGCGGAAGTGCGTGTGAGCGGCAAAATAAATCTGGGTCGAATAGCCCGCCGGAAGGATGTGGAAATGGCCAAAGTAAAGAGCTCCGGCACACGCCAGCAGCACGGCGGCGAGGCCGATCCGCAGCCATGAGCGCGGGTGAGTTACAGGAGCGGACGGCGTTGTCACAGCGGATCTGGCGAGAAGTCAGTCGATAGCCTAGCAACAAATGGGCTCAGGAGCGGCCGGAGTGAATAAATCTCCCCTCGTCTGGAACCTCGACAACCAGCCCCCAGTGATCGGACGAAACACTCCCGGGCCGAATAATATGCTGAACACGATCAAAGCTGAAATGGTCTGTAAGATCGTTTCGAAGACGCTGCACGATCTCGCCGTAAGGTATTCGGAAGGCGCAGTGAGCGAGGAGGATTTCGTCACGTCACTTCTTCTTCTCGAGGAAGAACACGTCACACCATTCGGCCTCATCCTTACTGCAACGAACACGATCGACGATTGGACGCACTTTGCGCTGAAGATCGCGGAAACGCGGCAAATCTGCGCGGCCTTCGAATTTAATCCGGAGACGGGTGTATTCCGCCGCAGTCAGTTCAGCTGTGAAGAGCCATGGGCGTGCGAGGGCCGGAGCCAGTCTGCTCCAGATTGAAAGCCGCGGAAAGTCGCGCGGGACACGAAGCCAACTTGTGGCATGATCAGCGCCTGTGAAACCGCCCGAAACATCCATCGAGCCCCCCCGACCAGCGTTCACCAAGCCCACAGAAGGGCCCTCAGAGCACCGGAAGCCGGAGCCGTTTGTCCCCCGCTACGTCGAGCTTCCACGCCCCGGTCGCGCGGGGACACTGAACCTCGCGATTGGCCTCGGCTCCTGCTTTTTCGCGGCTTTGCTCTTCGCCGTCGCGCTCATTATCGGTGGAGCACAGGCTGTGGTCCCGATGCTGAGCTGCCTGCTCACCTTCGCGGTTCTCTGGGTGCTTCTCCGCTTTCAACTGCTCCGTCGTCGCAACGGCGTATTCGCCGCGGTTGGTCTGGTGGCGCTGCTCGGAGCGATCATCCCGTTGATCGAGCGCGGCTACGTTGCGCTCGCAGAATCCTCCCGCACCAATGCGGCGCGGCCAGTTACGGCGGCCGAGGCTGCAGGCAGCTCGATCCCTTCGCTCGTCCAGGAATTCGCGATCACATCGCCAGATACGAGCGTCGGTGAATTCGTCAAGGTGACGAGAGATTCGCGGGTGATCGTCGACGAGAAGCCTTACCTACTAAAGAGCGGCGATGTTTTTCCCCTGGAAGAACGGAGCGCCAAGGAGGTGACCTTCTCTGCCAAGGATCTCCGGATCTCCCTGCCTGCGGGTGCCGTCGAGGTCTTCGGAAAGCCGGCGGAACAAGCGGCGAGCAACACAGCTGCAGCCACGCTGCCCAAGGCGAACCCTGCGCCACCGGACACAACCGCAGCCTCGCCCCCGGCCGAGACACCAGCGCAAGCCACTCTCCGCGCTCAACAGGAGGCAATCCGCAAATATCCCGGTTTGGGGGTGAGGGACTCGCCGGAGAACGAGAGTTTTCTGCGCGCTGTGTCGCAGCTCAAGACGAGCGGCAGCATCCTGCTCACCGACCCGCAATGGCCGCTCGAGCTTGCTGATATCCTCGCAAAGCGTGAGGGGTGGGGCGGTGAGCCACCGGCGGGCAACCAACCGCCACCAGCGGTCGAAGACGAGACCACTGAGAGTGCGCGCTCAGCCCCGGAAGGGGAGGAGATGGACGCGGTAGAGCCAGCCGATCCGGCCCCTGGCGCGGACGCAGCAAGGCCGGAGTAAGGGCCTGCCTAGAGCCGGGGAAAACTCAGCGGTTGCCGACGCCGATTCCCGGCTGAGGCATGCTTCCGAAGCGCACCGAAACAGTCATCGGTCACCGCGAGCGCAATCTGGAACGCACTAGTCGGCGAGCCGCTTGTGTTCGGCACGCGCGATGTGGTTTTCCACAAACCACCAGATGTTGGAGTCGATACAGCGCTGCAAACCTGCGCGGGCTTTCACCTGGTCACCTTCGACGAGGTGCTTCATAGCTCCGTAGAATTCCATTTCGTATCGATGCCCCCGAGCGAGCCACTGCTTCTCATCATGCGCTTCTTCGAGCTCTTCGGCAGTAGCGTCGCCTAGCAGGTAGGAGCCAACGAGCTGAATCCAGGCGCTATCGGAATCCCACTTGCCCGCCAATGCACTCCGGAGCTCTGCGTCCGCTTCGTCCCTTCCACTTTCCAGAGAGCGCAGAGTCCAGGTAAGAAGCGCGGTGAATTCGTTGTGATCCGGGCGAAGCTCCTTTGCCCGCACAAACTCGCGCAACGCACCTGCGCGATCGCCTGAAGCCCAAAGGGCAAGGCCGAGGATGGATGCTGCTCCAGGTTCCCCAGGATTGGAGGAGGCATGCGCTTTTGCCAAAGCGACTCCTTCCTCCACCTCGCCAGCGGCGAGTTTGATGTCGGCGCGACGCCATGCTCCTTCCTTCACCGCGCCATTTG
>DASVRY010000611.1:0-6057 GCA_036388395.1 Chthoniobacteraceae bacterium | reverse complement strand
CAATTGTTAGGCCAATTAGTGCGCCTGGTTAGGCCACGTTGTCATCGAATAATCCTCTCGTGTGCTGCTCAATCAAAGACTCCGGCGCGGTGTGAGCAAGCACGCGCGCGGAAACATGACCGTCGCGAATCCAGATAGTCTCGCCCCAGCCGCCCGTGGTGAAGCTCGGAGCGCCGAAAAGCAGTGTGGCTGAAGCATCGGTGAGGCAGTCGGTATCCAAAACCACGAGGTCGAGAGAACGAGTGTCGAGCGACTGGACGACTTTGGTGAATCGCTGAAGACCGATGACAGCCGGGCCACTCCATGCCGCCAGAACGAAAATGATGCCGCGTCGCATGTCCGGTAAGTGAACGTCGTCGAAGTTCTGCAACACCCGGAGGCGCGCAATCGGAATGGCGCTGTTGTTCTCAACTGTCGGGCGAATGTCCAAGTCAGTGCGCATGGTTTGAAAGCCGCCTAACGGACGAAGATCAGCGACTGCAGAGCGCGGTGCGGTCTGTGCTGGGCTAGCGAAGCGACGTGGCCGGAATCGGGTGTCTTGTGGAGATTAACGTAGCACTACTGGTTTGCGCCTTACTTGGATGTCTGCCGGCCCCGGTGACTCTTTGCGAGTAATGGTGAGGGTCACACGTGAGTCAGGCTCGCCACGCAGCAGCTTCGCTATGTCCAGAAGCTCCAGTGCGGAGATCGGTCTGCCATCAATGTGAGAGATAACATCTGAAACCTGAAGTCCAGCGGCCGCAGACCCAGACTCGGGAACGATCGTGGTGATCACACACTTCCCATTGATCTTGTTGATGACTGCGCCGATGCCAGAAAGATTGGAGATAACGGTGGGAGGAGATCCACCAGGCTCTACAGGATTAAGCTGGATCTCCTTGTTCGACTGCTGCTCCTGACAAATACCAATGCTGTGGAAGAGGAGCGCGTTGGCTGCGATGACTCCGAGGAATGTGGTCTTCAAAGGGTTGTTTTCAGGAGAATCAATGACGCCTGGTGCGGTCCGATGCAGCGCTGTGTTCGGCGTATTTGAATTCATAGCAGCTTGCCTTGGATCTCTTGGTTCGAGGCTCAGAGCGTTAACAAAGACTTTTAAACTGAAGGCGGCTTATGCCCCGTCCATCGAGTGCCGAGACACAGGCTTCAGACGAGCGTCACTTGCGCATACTCGGTTGGAGCAATTCCAGCAGCTCCTGCCGCTCGGCGGCGGCGATGCTCGGCTGCTGCTGCACCCAATCCTGTGCCGCGGCGCGGTCCTTTCCCGCCCAGGTGGAGATGACATCCTTCGTCCGCTTTTGCCGCAGGGTGTTGTCTCCGATCGTCACCGCCCATGCGGCGGCGGCAGGCGCGTCTTTTCGTGCGAGCGCTTCTACGTGCGCCCCAACGGCAGCGTCTTTTACGGCACTCGCCGCCTGCTGGTTCAGCCAATTACCAACGGCCTCGGGATCGCGCCAGGTCCAGGAGATTACCGGCGACTCCAAGGTGCGCCCAATTAGCTGCCCGGCCGCCGACATTTCCATGAGCCACTTTGCGGCGCGGTCTGGTTCGCGGGTAGTGATATAATTCGAGATCACCTCAATGGCTCTGCTTTGCGCCTCCGGGCTTTGGAGTTGGGAAAGGTATTTGCTAGCATTCTGCAAATCCTTCGCCGCCATCGCACCGAGTGCCTCAGCGACCACCTGGCGCTCGATGACCGGGTCGCTCTGCTGCCGCGCCCACGCAAACGCGGCGGCCGGGTCGTCCTCGGACCAACTGCTGCCCAATGTGCGAAGCAGCCGCTCGCGGCTCCGGTTCGCGGGTTGGGAAAGAATGAAGCTGGCCGCCCGCGCCGGATCGCTTTTCGTCCAAGAGCCGATTAGGCTGTTAAAGGCTCCGTGGCTTTCTGAGCTTTTCGGCAACGCTTGCAGCCATCGCGCCGCCGCCTCGGGGTCCGCTGCACCCCAGCCTTGACCCAGCTTGCTAATGATCGTGGTCCGCGTCTGGCCCGGCGGAAGAGCGCCAGCAAAGGCGGCCGCTTCTGCTGGTGCGGTGCGGGTCCACTCTTTCATGAGCGTTTCCACCATTCGTTCATCCTGCCAGCCTTCGAATTGCCGGGACCGGTTTTCAAGATACCAAGCGAGCGCTTTGCCCGGCTCCTTTTCACCCCACGCCGAGGCCGTCTCGCGAACGGCATTTTGTCGCAGCGCACGCGTGGCCATCTGCGGAGCCAGCTCCGCGGCTAATGCGGGGTTCATTTTCCCCAGCCGGGCAAAGATGCTGGAGACGTAAAACCAGCGGTCCTCCGTCGGCGGCAGCTCTTCGAGAAAGGCAAAAGCTGCTTTGGGATCGGTCTCCGCAATGAATCCTGCAACGGCACTAACGCCATGCCGATGCGCCTGTCGATCGCGCACACGCAGCGCCCACTGCTTAGCCGCAACGAGGTCGTTCTCGGCCCACAGGCCCAAAACTGTGTAGATGCCGGAAGTCTGATGGTCCCGATCCATATCGGCGGCGTAATCCGCCGCCGCACGTGGGTCGATTTCCGCCCAGCGCCCGATTAGGTTGCTCGCAAGGGTGAACTCAAAGGGGGAGTCAATCACGCCCTGCTGCAACGCGCCGAGGAGCGCGACGAGACTGGGAGCGTCAAGCGAGGCGCACATCGCATGCATCTCCCGAATTTGGGCGCGTGGATCTTTGGTTTCCCGAAGTTTCCGGAGGGTTGCGGCTGCGGCTGCGGCGTCAGGAATAAGGCGCGGGACGGCCTTCGTGAGGATCGGAGTGACCCGGGAGTCGGAGAGGCCGGCGGCAGCAGGAAGCGGCGTGGCCGCAGGCGAAGAGCTGGCGCGATTCTCCGCTCCCGGTGATTTTATAGCCCCGGTCAGAAAGCCGAGCCCCGCACCAATACCAGCGGCGGCGAAACAGAGAGTAGCAAGACGAACGGACGTCATGGGCTTGGAACGGTCATGCGGTGATCAACGTCGGGCAGGATGCGACGCAAATGGTGCCCGCGTCCTCATTTCCGCTGCTCTGCTTCTGCGATCTCGCCAAGTAGCGCCGTTCGCTCGGCAGGATCGAAGGTTTGTCCCAGCACCCACTCGCGGGCAGCTAGGGCATCGTGGTTCGCATAGTTGCGGATGATCTCCTGCACGAGCGACTTCCGCTTCTTGGTGTCGGAGAGGGTGTGGGCCCATTCCGCCGCCACGGCCGGGTCGTGGTGCTGCGCGGCGCTGGCGAAAGCCTCAATGGCTAAATCGCGCTGTGGATGGGACTTGATTGTTCCCAGCCAGCGCGCCATCGCCACCGGTTCGCGACCGGCGCCGCTCCAAATCACTCTCTGCAGAACCTCCAAATTCGCGTCCAAGGGAGGCAGCTCCAGCACCCAGCGAGCGGCTTCGGCGGCATCCCGATGCGACCAGCTTTTCGCAATAGCGGTGATCGCCTCCTCTCGTGCTTCGGCACCACGGACCGAAGCCAATGCGGCCACGGCCGCGGCGGGATTATCCCCAGTCATCGTCCCGAAGGCCTCTCTGGCGACCTTCTTTTCCACAGCTTCGTTCCGCTGGCCAGCTACCCACGTCAGTGCTCCCGCCGGATCTCGTTTGGCCCAATTTTCGCCGATCTCCGCCAGCATCTCGTCTGAATTCGCACCCGCCGGCTGCCGCGCCAGGAACGCCGCCGCTGCAGCAGGATCTTCATTCGCCCAACCTGCCAGTACGCTGCCCAACGCCTCCGCTTTGGCCTTGTCGGCGGGTAGACTCTGCACCCATTGCACCGCGCTCCCCCGGTCGCGGTATGACCAACTCTGTGCAACAGACATGATGCTATCGTCGCGTTGCTGACCTGAGGGCAGGTTTTGGACGAAGCGACTGGCTCCTGCTGGATCGCTAATTGCCCAGCTGCTGATTGCACCCCGGATAAGATCCCAGCCAAGATTCAGTGGGGTGTCCGGCCGCTGCATCACCCACGCCATCGCTGCTTGTGGACTCACCTTGAGCCAAACATCCACCGCCGCTCTGATCGCACTTCCGCGGGCGTCCCCCTCCGGCAACGCGAGTGCCCTCGCGGCCGTCGCTGCTGGATTCTTCTCGGCGGCCTGGCGGAAGGCCAGCTGAATAGAGTTATGGTATTCGTCGGCCGGCAGGGCGGTAGCGAAGAGTAGCGCGTCTTCAAAATCGCCTTCCGCGAGCATGCGTGTGAAGGGCGGGAGGATTTTCAAAAGCTGGTCCCTGTCTTTGATAGCCGCGACAAAGGTTTTCGCACCGTCCCGGTCCCTCGAGGCCCAGACTGCCAGAACGCCATTGAGGAAGCTCGGCATCTTATCCTTCGCAAACGCCGCCGCTGCCTCGGGCTTGAGCTCCGCCCACCGTTCGAGCAACTGACGCCGCAGTTCTTGAACCTGGGAATCCTCGCGGGCTGAGAGGGACTCCACCGCACGTCGCGCACCCGCCGCGTCCATCCTATCGCAAAATCGGTCAAGTTCCACGCGCCGCCGGCTGGGCAGCTTGTCCTCCAGGATTTTCTCCAGTTCCCCGCCGTCCGGAAGCGCCGACCTTTCTTGCGCTGCCTGCCCCCCGATCCGCGCTGAAAGAGCGACCGGGGCATTAACTCGTAGCGGTGCCCCTTCGCGGATCGTTCGCTGCGTTCCTCTCCAATCCGCAGCGGCGAAGCCAATGGCACCTCCCAAACCGAGCGAACTAACGATGCACAGAGTTTCCAACCGATTCATTCCGAAGGAGCAATGTCACAGCCGACGCCCGAGAGCAATACTTTGCATTGGTGCGCGAGCAATATGCGGAATGCCGTTGCGCGCTGCCACCGTGTGTACAGGGGCGCAAGGTATCTTCAATGTTAAGCATCTTCGCACAGGGTTCGTGCCGCGTCCACCCCTCTGACGGATACAAGCGCAGCAAACGCGGAGGGCTGTGCGGCGAAAGTTGCAAAGGTGGAGGCAAGCGACGCCAGTGACTAACGGAGCAGTTGCCTGGACCGCTCTGATTAGGCGCATTTAGGTTGTGGTCTGAACTAACGATTGATCCCCGTCTTGATACCTATACTCGCAACCACATTCTGGACAGATCGCGTGAATGCCTTGCAGAACGCGAAATCTACTCCCTGGAGACCGCTCATGGAGCTCGGCGATAATCGCTCCCCAACGCTCATTGCCAAGACGCAGACCCTCCAGACCAAGCGCTTTTCCACACGATACACAAACAAACCTACAAACAACCCTGGTGATCCTTCTGGTCCGGATCCGCTCCTGAATGAGCGCTGCCGGCACGATAATCGGCAACGACAGTACAGAGAAAGCAGTGACTAGAAAACCAACTAGCTTGTTCCTGATGTTCCGTTTCCGAAGCCGACCCATGCTCGTTGCCGTAAACGAAAATAGCTCAGCGCCCGGAGCGGTTCGCTGAGGGTATGTGGGTGTTGGGCAGAAGACGGAGCCGTTGCGTCGTTGCTTCTGAGAGAACTGGAAAACAGCAGATCTGTTGCTTCCTATTATTTCTCCCGCCTGGAGGTTTAGGCGTTTCTGTTGCCATGGAAGTAGTCGTGTGCAAGTGCCTCGATTGTGCCGTCGCCGGTGCAAAGCTCGGCACCGTGCTCATCCTGGATTCGATAGCTCTGCTGCACGCCTCCGAGGGATGCGCAGCCGTCGAGGCCGAGCAAAGCTGTGTAGAATGCATCGGTAAGGACTGTGCTGACAATCTGTTGTAACGCCGCAACCTCTTCTTGGGAGCGAGCAAGTGCCGCCAGTTGTGTCGCAGTGGCGCTCCCGGACGAAGCGTCAAAGTAGACACTGAGCAGTTCGTCCTTCGTACGTCGAAAGCACTGAACGAATTCTTCGGGTGTCATTGTAGAATACGCGTATCGACGCGTAACAAGAATGGCTCAGCGACTGCGAAGGGCGGCGCGGATGCTGCCGTTGCAGGTTTGCGGGGCGTCACGGGTGCTGCTCCCCGAGCGGGTCGTGGCTGCGTCTGGTTAGGCGCGTTTGTGTTCACGATAGTTGTCGAACTCCCAATGCAAGTTCTGGTTTAGTTGCTGTGCGACCTCAGCCCATGAAGCACGACTACAGTG
>DASVRY010000610.1:0-7974 GCA_036388395.1 Chthoniobacteraceae bacterium | reverse complement strand
ATAGCTTGGAGGAAAGCAAGAGTGAAGAACCGATTACCGAGCAGCCATGAGGACCGTGGCCGCTCTTCTTTATGCCGCGAGTTCCTCCGTCGTTGCGGCGTTCGTGCTGGCCTTTGCCACGGGCGGGCTCGATTCCAGAAGCGCAGCCGTCGCACTGCTCGCCGGCGTTTGCGTGTTTGCAGGAGTTCTCTGGAACGAGCGTCGCCAGCCCTGGCCCTCACAATCGGTAAAAGGCTGGGCATGGGTGCCGGTCGTGATTTTCACCTTGTTCTCGTTACGCGCTTTCCTCTGGCTGATTTTCCGCGAGGCCGGTTCGATCAAGGTGCTCTCGCCAAACAACCTCGGAGATTTGGCGCTCCATCTTACCTATATCGAGCACATAGCTAATGGCGCGGCTTTCTGGCCGCAGAATCCCATCTACTCCGGCGGTTCGCTCACCTACCCCATCGGCGTTGATTTGATCAACAGTCTGCTGCTACTCGTCGGCGTGGATGTGCTCCGCGGGCTAATTTGGGTGGGCTTGATCGGCTGCCTCTGCACCGGAGTTGCGCTGTGGAGGTGGGGTGGAGGTTTTACTCTTGCCGGCTTTCTCTTCAATGGCGGCCTCTTCGGCTTTGCCTACTTCGCCACTGGCAGGATCGAAGACTACCAATCCGACATGGCATGGAAGAGCATCCCCCTCGCGCTCTTCATCACCCAGCGTGGCTTTCTCTTCGCGCTGCCTGCCGGTCTTCTCCTGCTCACGAGCTGGCGCGATCGCTTTTTCCATAGCGACGCTGGCGCGCGCACGTTGCCACGCTGGGGAGAGACACTTCTCTACGCGACGATGCCGATCTTCCATTTGCACACGTTCCTCTTTCTTTCGCTCCTCCTAGGAATCTGGTTTGTGTTGTACCCCACGGCCAGGCGTCACCTAGCGCTCGTTGTCGGCATAGCCTTTCTCCCTGCAACCGTCCTTGTCCTACTTGTCACCGGCATGCTCCGGGGAGCCTCCATGCTTGGGTGGAAGGCCGGATGGATGCAGGACGACCCGGCCTTTCTCAAGTTCCTCGAGGATAGCATTGGCGCGCTGCCGTGGATCGCCACCATGCCGCTCTTCTGGATTCTGAATTTCGGCGCGCTGCCTCTTTTTGTCGGCTGGCTTTGCGTTCACCTCGCACGAAAGAAGCCCTCGTCGGCAGCGGCCGCTTTTGTCTTTCCAGCTGTTGGAACCTTTATCGTCTGCTGCTTTGTGAAGTTTGCCCCATGGGAATGGGATAATACCAAGCTGATGATTTGGTCCTATCTAACGGTGCTGCCTTTCCTGTGGAGCGAGATCATCTCACGCTGGACACAGCCCCTCCGAGCTGCTGCTTGTGCCGCGCTCTTCACCTCCGGATTTATCTCGCTCATCGGTGGCCTCGACTCACGCCACACCGGCCACGAAATCGCCGTGCGCCACGATCTTGACCATGTGCGAAAGGCGGTGGCCGGTGTGCCCGTTGCGGAGCGGTTTATCGGCTGGCCGACCTACAATCATCCCCTGCTCCTCCTTGGGCGGCCCATGGCGCTTGGCTACCCCGGCCATGTGTGGACTCATGGCCTCGCCCTCGAGCACCCTCTGGCACTTGTCACTTCGGTGATGAATGGCGCACCGGAATGGCGCGAGCATGCAGCTGCTTTACAGGCGCGGTTTCTTTTCTGGGGTGGAGAAGAGCGGGAGAACTATCCTGAATCCAGCCAGCCTTGGCGCACCACTGCAGCCTTGGTCGCGGGCGGCGAATGGGGTGAAATCTACGACTTGGCCAGCCCACCGACAGCCGAACAAGCATCTCCATGAATGAACTTCTTCCGGCGGTTTTCCTCGACCGCGACGGCACCATCATCGAGGACGTGCCCTACGGCACAGATCCAGATAAGGTGCACCTTTTTCCAGACGTCCGCGACGGCCTGACGAGGCTCAAGGCAGCCGGCTTTCACAACGTGATCATCACTAATCAAAGCGGTATCGGACGCGGCTGGGTGACTCCCTCACAATACAGTGCAATCCACGCACGGTTGCTCAAGCTTCTCGGATTCGACTTAATCGACGGCACCTATTTCTGCCCAGATGCACCGGACACGCCATCCGAGCGGCGCAAGCCTGCACCCGGCATGGTGCTCCAGGCAGCTGAAGAGCTCGGGCTGGATTTGCGTGCATCGTGGTTCATTGGCGACAAAACCAGTGATCTGGAGTGCGGCGAAAACGCGGGCGTCCGATCCATCCTCGTGCGCACCGGTGAAGGAGCCAAAGCCGATCCGCGGGCGGCGACTTACATTGCCGAGACATTTACTGATGCGGTGGACTTCATCCTAACTAACAGCCATGGCAAGTAAGGTTGTAGTGATCATTCCTGCGCGTTGGGGATCGACGCGTTTTCCGGGCAAGGCGCTCCACCCGATCGCGGGAAAGCCGCTTGTCCAGCACGTCTGGGAACGCTGCGTGCGGGCGCGAGGGATCGATGAGGTGATCATCGCCACCGACGAGATGCGAATCGCGGAGGCCGCATTCGAGTTTGGCGCGGAAGTCGCCCTAACCTCACCGAAGCACCAGAGCGGCACTGATCGGATTGCGGAGGTCGCGAAACGGCTCCGGGGAGTCAGCCACGTGATCAATGTGCAAGGCGACGAACCCGTGATAGAGCCCACCCTGATCAGCCGACTTGCCCGCACCATGGTCGAGGATCCGAAGCTGCAGATGATCACCGCGGCAAACAAGTTCGCGGCAGATGAGGACGTGAACAATCCGAATGCGGTCAAGGTGGTGCTCGATCGCACCGGGAACGGGCTCTACTTCTCCCGCAGTGCCATCCCGTACGTGCGTGGAGACGGCGAGCGCCCGACCTTCTACCGGCATCAAGGAATCTATGGTTACACCCTGCCGTTCCTCTTGCAGTTCGTCCGGTGGAAAGCAGGCGCGCTGGAAAAAGCCGAGCAGCTCGAGCAACTGCGCGCGCTCGAGAATGGCGCAAAGATCCGCGTGGTGATCACCGCAAAACCATCGGTGGGCGTTGATTCCCCGGACGATGTCGCCGCCGCGGAGCTGTTGCTTGCTGGTGCCAGTGCACGAAAGAATCGGAGGTCCTAAGCAATGGTAACCATGTCGAAGTAGAGGCAGGCACGCGCACGCCGCTCTTCTCCTACTTCGGCGTTCCATGTCGGGCGTTAGCGTTCGGCGTTCCCCGCATATCCCTCCCTGATCCCCGGTACCCATCCCCGAAAACCTTCTCGCCAGTGCTGCTGCTGTGGGGCAAGTTTCTGCGCTTTTCCGCGACCGCGCGGGCTCTCTCTTTCCATGAAATACATTTTTGTCACTGGTGGCGTCGTCAGTTCCCTCGGGAAAGGGCTCGCGGCTGCGTCACTCGGCACGTTGCTCGAACATCGCGGTCTGAAAATCGTGATGCAGAAGTTCGATCCGTATCTGAACGTCGATCCCGGGACGATGAACCCATTCCAACACGGAGAGGTTTACGTGCTCAATGACGGCTCTGAGACCGATCTCGACCTTGGCCATTACGAGCGGTTCACAAACTGCATGCTTTCCAAGTCGAACAGCACGACGAGCGGCCAGGTCTACGAGACCGTGCTCGCCCGGGAGCGGCGCGGCGATTACCTCGGCAAGACGGTGCAGGTGATTCCGCACATCACCGACGAGATCAAGGCTCGCCTGCGCAAGCTCGCTCACGAGCAACCTTGCGACATCATCATCACCGAGATCGGCGGCACCACAGGCGACATCGAGGGGCTGCCCTTCCTCGAGGCGATTCGGCAATTCATCCTCGAAGTGGGCGCGGCGAACGTAGTCATCATGCATGTCACGCTCGTGCCGTTCATCAAGGCTGCGGGCGAGTTGAAGACCAAGCCGTCGCAGCAGAGCATCGCGAAGCTGCGAGAGATTGGTTTACATCCCCAGGTCCTCATCTGCCGCACGGAACATCCTTTGGACGACAGCGTTCGCGAGAAGCTCTCCGTCTTCTGCAACGTGCCCAAGGACGCCGTCGTCGAAGCACGAGATGTCGATAATACGATCTACGAAATGCCGCTCATGCTGCAGCAGGAGAAGCTGGATGAGACGATCTGCCGCTTGCTGAACATCCAGGTGCCGGCGCCGGACATGACGAACTGGAGCCGGTTCGTGAGCCGGATCGTGAAGCCGAAAAAGCGGGTGAAGATCGCGGTCGTCGGCAAATACATCGAGCTGCAGGACGCTTACAAATCGATCTACGAATCGCTCACCCACGCCGCCGCGAGCGCTGATTGCGGCACGGAACTCGTGCTGCTTGACGCGGAGGACCTCGAGGGGGCCGACGCCTCCCCATTGCTCAAGGAAGTGGCCGGAATCTTGGTGCCCGGTGGCTTCGGCGACCGCGGTGTGGAAGGAAAAATTCGCGGCACGCAATTCGCGCGCGAACAAGGCGTGCCCTTTCTTGGGCTTTGCCTCGGTATGCAGGTCGCGACGATTGAATTCGCTCGTCACGTCTGCAAACTCGAGGGCGCGAATAGCACCGAGTTCGATCCGAGTTCACCGCATCCCGTGATCGACCTGCTTCCCAGCCAGAAGAACGTGACCGAGAAAGGCGCATCAATGCGGCTGGGCACATGGCCGACCAAGATTTTGGAGGGAACTCGGGCTCACCAGGTCTATGGCGCTCCCGAGATCACTGAACGCCACCGGCATCGCTACGAGTTCAACCTAGCCTACCGGGAGCAGATGACCTCCGCAGGGTTCATCATCTCCGGGACCTCGCCCGATGGTGACCTCGTCGAGCTGATCGAACTGAGAGATCACCCGTGGTTTCTGGCCTGTCAGTTCCATCCGGAATTCCAATCGAAGCCAAACAAGCCGCACCCGCTCTTCCGCGGCTTTGTCACGGCGTGTTTGGCACACGGCAGCTAGAGCTCGCCCGCGGCTCAAGCCGCAGATCAGCGTTCATGGCTCGCCACCCGCGTCGATCCCCGACTCCTCGAGATGAATCGGGTGGCCACCGAATCGCTCGAGTTTCAATCCGGACAACCTCCAGAGAGAGCTTCGACCTGACGCTCAAGTCCAAGCCAAAGCGGGCTGGAGCTTACGCAGCTTTGGGCGTTCGACTCTTTCGACGGCGCATACCCGGATTGCCCCGAGTTATTCGATTTCCGCGCCGGGGTGCGGCAGATGACATTCCACCAGGTGCCCTCTTCCCCCGGGGATTGCGGAGATCGTCGCCCCAATTGCGGCAGCACGCCTCTCAGTAATTTGCCATGCGACGTGGGTCTTCGCCGGACGCTCATCTGAACTGGTCCCGGTTGCAGCGTCGTGTTCAACAGCAAGGGCGATCTGCCGCTCACAAACCTCGGCCGTAATCGCGATTTTGGTGGTGCCGGATCCGCCGATGGAATCCTGCAGCACGGTCTGCACGATGTGGAAAAGTTGCGCGGAAACGTAGGCGTCTATCGAGATGGGACCTCCGGAGGCGCTGAACGAACATGGAAGCCTTTTCGAGATTTCCTCCGCGAGTTCTTGCAGTGCGAAGAGCAATCCTCCATCGGCGAGTGCAGGTGGGCGCAACCAGCGGACCATATCATGCACTTCCTCGCTGGTTTGGCCGATGAGATCGCGCAATTCGGCCACTTCGTCGGAAATCTCGGGTGCGATCGCCTTCAGCTTTCGCGCAATGAGGCCGGCAAGAATATTCATGCCGGTGAGGCTTTGGCAGACCGTGTCGTGGAGAGATTGAGCCAGCCGCTGCTGCTCGGCGTCGATGGCTTCGAGCACGGTTCGGCCGCTGTCCTGTCCCATCGCTCCCACTGGCGATTCGCCGGCGCGAGAACCCGCGCTTTCGGCTGCCGGGCCAATTAAGGCTTTCTGTCCATCCGGCACTAGGTGTGGCGCTTTTTTCATGGTCAAGTGCAGCGCGAGGCTCGAATTCCGAGGTCCCGTGCTATCGCGCCTCTTGCAGTGCGACTCTGCCGCACACGGATGAATGGCACACGTCCTTTTTCGGGAAGGCGGCCAGTTCCCTGCAAACCGGGCGCCTTAAGTGGAGCGCAGGGCGCACTCGTGGGCCGCCTCCTCGAGCATCGCATCTAGATCCTCGGGAACGAATGGTTTCAGCACATGGTGCCGAAATCCCGCGGCCATGCTTCGGACGCGGTCGGCGTTCATCCCAAACCCACTCATCGCGATGGCGTAGACGGGGTAGGAAAATTTCGTCTGTTCCAGCAACTGCCAGCCGTCGCCATCAGGCAGCCCAATATCAGAGATCAGCACGTCACAATCGGCATCCGGCAGCCTTTCGAGAGCCTCCGTCATGGATCTCGCGGACTTCACCTGATGCCCAAGCTGCTCCAGATAGAGAAGCAGATACTTCAGAGTGTCGGCGTGGTTCTCCACAACAAATATACGCAGAGGGCGTACGGATTCGGCGGCAAGCAACTGGCTCATGGAAGGATCATCGACGCAACCCGCTGTTCCGTCTACTCGCATGCCATCGGGGCGACCGCTGAAGCACTGATGGGTCCAGAGCTTCTCTCAAGGCGAGGACACATCCTTCGGCCGCACGGAACTCGTAGTTACGTTCTTGGGTCGTGGCATTGTCCCACAGCTGGGAGGCGAATGAGGGTCTACGGGGTGATATCATCTGCTAAACCACTGGGGCCGGCCGGATTGCATTTCCGCTCTCCAGCGCTCTGTTCGCGGCTGAAATCGCGAAAGCTCGTCTTGCTGGAGTCCGGCTTAAAGTGTGGCCCACGGGCATTGATCATCGTGTGTCTCCCCACGCGACGTGCAGGAAGCCGCAGCCGAGAGCGAGAACATTGCTTTTGAATCCGAGAACGGGTCGCGGAAATGAATGACTGCCCTTCGGACTCAGATAAGGCTCCCGGGGGGCCGGTGAGCGAGACGAACGCGCTGAGGCGGGTTGGATGTCCTAATACTCCAAGCTCTGCCGGAGCCCCACCCGAGTCATAAGACGCCGCGCTGATGGCTTCGGCTTTTTACCGCACGTAGGGCAGCTGCCCGGCATGCGGAACCGCTTCGCGAGGCCAATCAGATAGAACGGCAGCCACAAGCCGAACGTCATGATTGTAAGGCAGAGATGCAGACGATGATCCAGCGGCGGGCGACGATAAGTCCGCACAGTCGCACAATAGCTGCAATCAAAAACGATGTTGCGGTCTGACATAGTCGTTGCGGTAACAGGGAAGCTGCTACCGGCTAGAAGATGCCCGACCCCCGCACTTCGATCAAGAAAATTACCGCACCGCCCGCACTTCATAGGCGCAGCGGTCTTTCCTTCGCCGGAATGTTACATTCGCTTCGTTGATTCGGTCCATTGACCGGTCGATGAACCCGGTATCCACTTTAGTGCTCGCGCGACCCCCGGCCGGCCTTTCGTTCGTCCGCAGTCAAATCACATCCGCCATGTCCTTGTGTATGCCGTCATCACGTCCACGCACCTCTGCAGTCCTCTCCTGCCACACCGCGGCGCTTCTTAAACGGGGCGCTCTCACAGCAATCGGCACAATCTCCATCCTGGCGCCGATTGCAGAGGCTCAGCTCAACATCGACAACACCGCCGGAACATACTCGATCAACTTCGATACGAGCGTGTCCGGAGTAAACAACGGAACCTTCAACGGAAGCGGCTTCTCACCGGCGCCGGCAGCAGGCCAGTTGGACTCAGATGCGTGGTCGGCAACTGGAAGCCTCGACAACGGCGACCTAGCCTTCGGTGGTGAAGCCAGCGGCTCGACAAACGACTACAGCCGCGGGATGCCAGCTACACCACCAACGAGCGGAGGAATTTACGCATTCAGCGGAGGCAGTATCTCCGGGGTTGGGCTCGGCATTCAGCCAACAGCCGCCGATTTCAGCCCAGGCACGGTCACTCTGCGCCTGCAAAACACAACCGGTTCATTTCTAAATGGCCTCACGATTTCCTACAACGTGCACGTGCGGAATGATGGAGCGCGTGG
>DASVRY010000609.1:0-2243 GCA_036388395.1 Chthoniobacteraceae bacterium | reverse complement strand
CGCGTGGATCAAACTCAAGGTGGTGAATGAACAGGAGTTTGTGATCGGTGGCTACACGCCGCCCGCTGGAACCCGGAAGTACTTCGGTGCATTGCTGGTCGGCTACTACGCGGGGAAGGAACTGAAGTTCGCCGGGAAGGCTGGCACCGGCTTCAACGGCAAGCTCCTCAAGGCACTCTACGAGGAGATGGAGAGTGTGCGGCGCGCCACGTGCCCGTTCGTTAATCTGCCGGAGAAGAGCGGGGGACGTTGGTCGCAGAATATCACTCCGGCGGAGTTGCGGCGCTGTAGTTGGGTGGAGCCGAAGCTCGTCTGTCAGCTAAAATTCACTGAGTGGACGCGCGACGATAAGCTGCGGCACCCAGTGTTCCTCGGCCTACGCGAGGACAAGGAAGCACGCCAGGTGGTGCGGGAGCAGGCATGATAGTGGTCTCGCGGACTAATAACAGGGCGTCTCTTTAAGGCACGGAAGTGAGGGGGGTTCTTATCTAATAAACGGGGGACGCATTGCTTTGCGAGGCCCTGATCAGCTAGGTAGATGGCAAGCTGACTAGAGGTAATGATTCCCCACGACATTGTTCTAAAAACGCCGCGATGCCGGCTGCGGAAGTTCTCGCGAGCCGACATCTCGTTTGTGTTCTCAGCTAGTCGTTACAAGGGCTTTTGCGACGGGATGCTCTGGAACCCGCCGGCCAGCGAAGAGGACTTGCTGGAGCCGTGCGAGGCTGGTGAAGCGGCATGGCAAGCTGGAGTAGCTTACACATTTACAATCGAGAAGCTGGTCACCGCAGAACCACTCGGGCGGATCGTCATTCGACACGAGAATGGTGCCCTGTGGGACGTCGGTTTCTGGACTCACCCGGCGCAGCAAGGGCAGGGCTACCTTACAGAGGCACTTCACGCGGTGCTCTGTCTTGGCTTTGAGCAGTTGAAGGCCGCGGAGATCCAAGGGGAACACGCCACGTGGAATATAGCGAGCCGCCGGGTGATGGAGAAAGTGGGCTTCGAACACATTCGTCGCCTTCCAGAAGGTTTCGCAAAGGGGGGAGCCATAAGCTCTTCAGAGCTCCACCGGATCACAGTCGAGCAATGGCGCTCGCGCCTGCACTCAACTTAAGGGGAGCGGAGGCAGAAAAGCCGGCGGGAGTGCAGTTCAAGGACTCCCGTCGCGCTCGGCAGCGGCTCCGCCGGGTGCAGCAGAAGTAACGTTCGTTCCCCGGCGGCATCTTGCCGGACCTTCCGCGGGGTCCTTCGACTGCGCGCCCAAAGCGGCGCTGCGCTCAGGATGACTCCAGAGAGTGGTGTGCAGCTTGGGCGTTACTTCGCTGAGGCCTCGCAACCGTCTCCAGTCGCCATGAAGTGCTTGGCGAGGACGAGCTCGGTGCCTTGCTTCTTCAGCTTGTAGTCGACCTCTGTGAACGCGCGGCGGATCAGGTGAATACCGAGGCCGCCGGGTTGAACCAGATCCAGCGGCCGTCCTTGAAGCTGACTTAGCTCCGCCTGCATGCCGTAGTCGCGCAGCCGAAAGACCACGCCCTTCTCCACCTGCTCGCAGGCTAGGCAGATCAGATGCGTCGGCTCGTGATGATAAGCGTAGCGGATGACGTTGGTGCAGGCCTCGTCGAGCCCTAATACGATGAGGTCTTTTTCGAGATCGGGAAAGTCGACGGTCTTGAGAAACTGCCGCACGAAATCACGCACGAGGGAAAGATTGCCGGGGTGGCTGGCAAATTCGATCTCGCGCTTGTTGGAGGTGGGGGCGGCGTTCATTTGAAACCAAAGACGAGCACTGTCAGGTCGTCGCTCGGCTCAGCTTGCTGGCGATGATTTAGTTCTCCGAGGTTCAAGGCGTCAACCACATCGGCAGGGGTGCGAAAGCTCTGGGTAAGAATCCGGGCAATTCCCGCGGGGTCAAGCGGCACCTCTTCGGCGTTGAAGGATTCGCTGAGTCCGTCGGTGTAAACGACCATCCAATCGCCGGGGGCGAGCGTCGTGCTTTGCGAGTGGGCCGGTAGTTCCGGGAGAATTCCGAGAGGCGGCGAACCGCGCAGCTTCAGCTCGACTGGACCGTGCTCACCCGAGACATGGAAAGGTGCGCAGTGTCCGGCGCTGGCAAACTCCACTGTTCGCCGGGAAAGCACGATCCTTCCGATAATCGCGGTTACGAACATCCCACGAATGGTGTGGCCGCAGAGCATTTCATTCCATCGCGCGAGCGCAGTAACTGGAGAGAGACCAGGCCG
>DASVRY010000608.1:0-7221 GCA_036388395.1 Chthoniobacteraceae bacterium | reverse complement strand
ACGAAATCTTTGTTCCAGATTACTGGCGGCAGAATTTCCGCTCAGGCGCTGTTTTCAAAGATACGCTGGTCGTGATCGGAGCCGCCGGCAATTGGCAGCACGACGAGCATCGCACCAGTCTCGGGCTGATGCCGGGCCCGGAGTTGCAACTCAACGCGTTGAATGCCTTCCTCAGCAACGACCTGCTCCATCCGCTCTCAAGGCCCCGCTCTTTTGTCTTTACCGTCCTTGCGGGAGCCCTGGCTGTCGCGCTCGGTCGCGCGTGTTCATCACCTTTCATCCGGCTGCTCCTCATCGGGCTCGCGACCGCTGCCTGGGCTGGGCTGGCGCTGCTCTTCTTCAATGCGGGCGCTTTGATTCCCGTGGTCCCGCCGCTCCTCGCGCTCGGGCTGAATGGCTTGATCGGCGTCGGGCATGACGTTTCCCGTGAGCGGCTGGAACGAAGGCGCTTGCGGCGAACCCTCGAGCGGTACGTCTCCAAGAACGTGGTGCACGAGGTGCTCGATCATCCGCAGGAATATATGGCCAACCTCGGTGGCGCCGTGCGGCCCGTCACGGTGCTCTTCTCGGATATTCGCGACTATTCCGTGCTGAGTGTGACCAGCGACCCGCACGCGCTCGTCGCGCAACTCAACGAATATCTAACTGCGATGGTGGACTGTGTCTTCCGCCACGGCGGGACCTTGGATAAGTTCATCGGCGATGCCGTCATGGCCGTCTGGGGCAATGCCCAAACCCTTGGACCGCGCGAGGATACTTTGAGCGCCACGCGGGCTGCTTTCGCCATGCGTGAAGAGCTGGAAAAGCTCAACGCCCGCTGGCGCGCCACCGGCCGCCCAGAACTCGCGGTCGGCATTGCGGTTAATCATGGCGACGTAATCGTCGGCAATATTGGCTCTCCGCAACGGATGGAATACACCGTGATCGGCGATGCGGTGAATCTAACGTGGCGACTTCAGGAGCTGACGAAACGACTGCCCTTCGCACTGCTCGTTGGCAAAACAGCCGCTTCCTTCATTTCCGAGCATTTCGACGTCCAGGCCCTCGGCTCCCATGAAGTCTCCGGCCAGCCTGAACCCGTCGAGGTCTTCGGAGTGGCGGGAGAAGTCGCGCTCGGCAAGCGGACGGAGGAGAGTCGGCAGCCAGGCACTCTAACCGCGCGCTGAGACCCGTAAGCCAAAAGCAAAAGCGGCAGACGCCAACGTCACGTTAGCGCCTGCCGCGATAGGGTGAGGCTGATCTGCTTACGCCTTGCCGCCGAAGGTCACGTAGTCGTCCAGATCAAGAACGTCGGCCCAAGTTGCAATGTCCTCGCGCTTCTCCCCACATTGCTTGTGGTAGTTGTTGAAGAACTCGCGCGTCTCTACGTCGGTCGGAACGACGGTGTCACGCCACGCTGACCATTGAGCGATTTCCCACTCGCTGCGCTGGTGCTTCGCATTGCCCTTTATCCAATCAAGAACTTCTCCATCGCCTTTGCCCGTGGCGAGTTGCTCTTTGAGTTGCTCGGCGTCGATGCCGACGAAGTTCAAGATGTGCTGATCAAGCGGGCAGTTGTAGTGATACTCACCGTTTTTTCCTACGAGTGCGGCGCGCCCTTTATCGAGCATGCGTGGGAGCAGTGCATAACCGCCGAGGCGAGTGCGGGCGCTGCGTGGGGGACGTTGGGTGAGATCAGGTGCTGAGATGTCCATGTGTGTTGTGGTTTGCGGTGTTTACTTTGGGTGAGAGTTAGATATGCGTGACGAGTTCGCTCGCCGGGAGCCGGACCTTCGTGAGCTGAGCGTACTTATCTTCGGGCGAGCGATAGCCGACCGCTGCCGCGACGACGGCGCCGAGGCCTTGTGCGGGAAGACCGAGGATCTCATCAAATTGCGCCGGAACGAATCCTTCCATCGGGCAAACATCGATGCCGAGAAGGGCCGCTGAGGTCATGAGGTTGCCAAGGGCAATGTAGAGCTGGCGAGCTGACCATTCAGCGGCCATTTGGCTCCGTGGTCCGGTGACGACATCGCCGAGGATTACATCGCGATAGGCGACCAATGATTCGGGTGCCGCCGATCGAACTTCAGCGACGCGTGCGATGAAGTGCTCCACATCCGCGGCCGTCACGGTAAGCTGGCGTGCGAAGACGACAAAGTGCGAGCAGTCCACCACCTGGCGCTGGCTCCACGCTGCCGGCATGAGCTTCTCGCGGAGAGCAGTGTCGGTGATGACGAGGAATTTGTATGGCTGCATGCCATAGGACGACGGCGTAAGAATCAGCGTCTGCTCCAGGGTCTGCCAATCGGCTGCGGAAATCTTCCGCGTCGGATCAAAGGCTTTGGTGGCATAGCGCCAGTTAAGTTGCTGGAGCAGCGTTTCGCTCGAGATAGTTGTGTCAGTCATTGGGTCGTGTGGAGCGTTCGACGTTGCTAGCCTCACCAAGGCACCGACTCGCGCGAGTTGAAGAACCCGCCGGTTGGGCCATCCGCCGGCAACGTCGCCAGCCAGACCGGAGTATCTGCGCCTTGTTCCACTGTGCCGGGAGCGTTTTCCCCGCCCATGTCTGTCTTGACCCAGCCAGGGCAGGCGGAGTTCACCTTGATCGGCGTCTCCCTCAGCTCATGGGCAAGATGCACTGTATAAGCGTTGAGCGCGGTTTTCGAGGCATTGTAGCCAAAGGTCTTCATCTCGTAGTACGGAGATGCTGGATCGCTTTGCACGCTCAGGGAGCCAAGTGTGCTGGAGACGTTGACGATTCGTGCGGCTTCACTCTTTCGCAGCAGCGACAGCAGCGTGTTCGTTACGGAGATCACGCCGAAGAAGTTGGTCTCGAAAACCTCGTGAGTGATCTCCACCGGGAAATCACTCGTCTTCAGGGTCCAGTCGTGGTGAATCCCGGCATTGTTCACCAAGATGTCGAGACGTCCGTATTCCTGCTCGATAAAGTGTCTGACGCGCTCGATTGAAGGGAAGTGCGTAACATCGAGGATAACGCCATGGGCGTCGATGTTCTCGGAAGTGAGGTATTCCGCCGCAATACGGCCCTTGTCCTTGTCGCGTGAACCGATCAGGACCGTGATGCCGCGGCGTCCGAGCTGCCGGGCGATTTCGAAGCCGAGGCCCTTATTGGCGCCGGTGACTAGTGCAACTTGTTTGGGTGTGCTCATGGTGTGGATTGTGTTGTGGGCTGGCTGAAATGGGCGAGCGGATCCGGCGGCTCAGGCGGCGGACTTCAGTCCAGGGGCCGTATGCGTCGGATGTGCAAAGACCGCGATCCGGCGAACCTGCTCCTCCGCGAGCGCGGGGAAGAAAAGCTGTGGGAAGTCCGTGGAAGCGGAAAGTTGCTCCGCCTCATCCAGCGCGCGCCGAATGAGTGCCTCCGGCAATGACTTCCGAAACTCAGCTGTTAACCGGTGTCGGAGCGCTTTCTTCATCGAGACAAAGCGGTTCGGGAATACGGATGCGCGCTCTTCAGGATTTGATGTTTTGATGTTCATGGCTTTGTCGTTCAGTGAGTTGCATTAGACCGGTCGACTACGTGGCCGGCAAAAAAGAAGTTACGGGGTGAGGGTCCGCCGGAATAGTCCCACCGCGGAATGAAGCGGTGCGATGCTGCGCTCGATATGCATGCGATTCATTGCTCCCTGCCAGGTATCCTGAAGAAAGGCGGCGGCGAGCGGAGCTTCGAGGTCGCTGCGGATCGAGCCGTCTGCCTGGCCCTCGGTAACGACCTGCTCGTAGATTCCACGCCATTCACCCATGCCCTTCGCGAGCACTGCGCGCATCTCTTCGCTGAAGGAAGAGACCTCGCTGCCCAGCTTGGCCACAAGGCAGCTCTGCTTGCATTCGCCTTGCAGGCTATAGCTGATCATCCCTTCAAACAAGGTGAGCAGCCGGTCCAATGGCGACAGCTCACTGCTCAGTAGCACGCGGCGAATTCGCGCGATGTGTTGATCGAGATAATGGGCGAGGAGCTCTGCGCCAAATTTCTCCTTCGACTCGAAGTAATGGTAGAAGGAGCCCTTTGGAACCTTTACGGCGGTGAGGATTTCGTTGAGCCCGACCGAATGAAAGCTCTTCGCGAGCATGATGCCCTCGGCCGCTTCGAAGATCCGTTCTTTGGTCGTAACGCTCATTGACGTGAGGATAATAGACCGGTCGTCTACAACTCGTCAAGGGAGGTTCTGCGATATTAAGCGCCCGAAATTACGAGTCGTTCTGAGCGGAGTAAAAGGAGCTTCAGCGACTGCCGCACAGTCGAAGAACCCCGCCGCTTTGCGAGACAGCGCCGGGGGGATGCGGGCGGCGCAACTGAGACTCCGTCTCTTGCGAAGACGCTCCATTTCGGGCAATGCCGAGATCCCGCCGAAGGAAACTGCTCGTGGTGCGGCGGGGTCCCTCGGCTACGCTCGGGATGACAGGAGGCCTTAAGTCACGTTTATTCCTTGCTCCAGCACCGCCTTGAGGAATGGCGCGGTTCGACTGCGTTTGCACTTCGCTACTTCTTCCGGCGTTCCTGCAGCCACAACTTCGCCGCCGCTCGGTCCGGCTTCCGGACCGATATCGATCACGTAATCCGCCTCAGCCGCGAGGCTGAGGTGATGCTCGATGATGATCACCGTATGACCGTCATCGACCAACCGATGCAGGACCTTCAAGAGTTGCTCCACGTCCGCCATGTGGAGGCCGATCGTGGGCTCCTCGAGCAGATACAGCATAGCCTTGGTCTTCTGCTGGCGAAGCTTCGCAGTCTGCGTGCGGCTCACGCCACGGGTCAGCTCGCTCACGAGCTTCAGCCGCTGCGCTTCACCGCCGCTGAGTGTAGGACTCGCCTGGCCAAGCGCTAGGTAGCCGAGCCCGGTGTCGCAGAGCAGTTGGAGCGGCCGGAGGATTTTTTGCTGCACCTTGAAGAACTCCGCAGCCTCATCGAGCGTCATCTCCATCACGTCGCCGATGTTCTTGTCGTTATATAACACCTCGAGCGTGGCGTTGTTATAGCGTTTTCCGTCGCAATCCGGGCAATCGAGATAGCTGGTCGGCAGGAACTGCATCTCTACTTTGATCACGCCCTGGCCGGCGCATGTTTCGCAACGGCCGCCGTCGGCATTGAAGGAAAACCGGCTCGCTGTGTAGCCACGGATCCGCGACAGGGGCACGGAGGCGAAGAGTTCGCGGATGCTGTCGAAGACCTTAATATAGGTCGCGGGAGTTGAGCGTGAGGTTTTCCCGATCGGCGACTGATCCACTTCGTAGACCGCCTCCAGATGCTCATGCACCGGCGCAAGCTTATCGCTGGGCTTCAGCGTTGGCTGGAGCGGAGTCTCCACGACGCCGATTGAAGGTCCTGCGGCCATGGGGGCGCGCCGACCTTTGCGCGCGAGAGCCTCGGTCACCCCCGGCTTCAAAACGCCGCGCATGAGGGTGCTCTTGCCGGAGCCGGAGATGCCAGTAATGACGGTCAGTCGCCCGAGCGGGAACCGGACGTCGATGTTCTTGAGATTGTTCGCCGTGGCTCCGCGGACCTCGAGCCAATGCTCCACCTCTTCCAGCGAACGGCGCGAGCCGCTGACGGGATGGCAGAGTGGTTCTCGCAAACAGCGGCCCGTGGAAGAGCGCTCATTCGCCTGGATCTCGGCGAGTGTTCCTTGCGCGACAATTGTGCCGCCACGCATGCCGGCGCCTGGCCCGAGATCGATGATCGTATCCGCGCGCCGCATCGTGTCTTCGTCGTGCTCCACGATGACGAGCGAGTTCCCTTTGCTCTTCAAGACCTCGAGCGTGTCGAGCAGCTTTTCGTTATCGCGTGGGTGCAGTCCGATCGTCGGCTCATCCAGGACGTAAAGCACACCGCGGAGGTTGGAACCGAGCTGCGCCGCAAGGCGGATGCGCTGTGACTCGCCACCGCTGAGCGTTTTCGCAGAGCGATTCAGCGCCAGGTAGTCGAGGCCGACCTTGCCCATGAACTTCAGCCGCTGTGCAATCTCGGGCACAATGTCTTGCGCGATCGTCTTCTGATTGCCAGCAAACTTCAGCTTGCCGAGCTGCACCAGCGCCTCATCGACTGCCAGACCGCTGAGATCATTGATCGTGCGCTCCTGCAGTCGCACGTTTCTGGCGACTTCATTTAAGCGGGCCCCTTTGCAACTCGGGCACGGCCGCGCCTCGCCTTCCTCGAGTGACTCGTGCTGGCGCTCCTGGCTCATCTCGATCTCGATCGCTGAATCGAGCTTCGGGTCGACCGCAACCTTCCACACCTCGCCAAAGCCGTGACATTCCTCGCACCAGCCGTGGGGCGAGTTGAAGGAAAACAGCCGTGGGTCCAGCTCCTCAAACGACTCTCCGCAGCATGGGCAGCTCATCTCGGTGCTGACCACGTGCGCACGATTCTTCGCATCAAGAATGCGCGCTGTTCCTTTGCCGATCTCGAGCGCCCGCTTGAGCAGCTCCTGTGTGCGACCGGGCGAATTCCGTTCGCCGATGACCACATCGATCGTGTGTTCACGGAAACGCTCGAGCTTCGGGAATTTATCGGCGCGTTCGAATTTCCCATCGATCAAAAGATCCTCAAATCCTTGCTTCAGCGCCCACTTCGCGACGTCGAGATGGAAACCTTTCCGCGCCTTGATCAAGGGCGCGAGCACGCGAACTTTGCCGCTCTTCGCGATCTCCTCGGTCTTCTTCGTCACGGCGGCGAGCGTCTGCTTTTCCACCGGCACATTGCATTTGGGGCAATACTGCGTGCCCAGCTTCGCAAAGAGCAGGCGCAGGAAATGGTAAACCTCGGTCACCGTAGCAACCGTTGATTTGCCGCCACCGCGAGTGATCCGCTGCTCGATCGCGACGCTCGGCGGAAGGCCGGAAATCATGTCGACATCAGGCTTCTCGAGTTGCGTCACGAATTGGCGCGCATAGACCGACATCGAATCGAGGAAACGCCGTTGCCCTTCAGCAAAGAGCAGATCGAACGCGAGCGTGGATTTTCCGGAGCCGCTCAGACCGGTGATGATCACCATCTGGTCGCGCGGAATCTCGAGTGAGATGTTCTTTAGATTGTGTTCACGTGCGCCGTAGATGCAGATCGAATTGGACAGCTTCGGTGCCGCAGCCTCTTCCGCCACGCGCGCGTTTTGATCTTCCCACTCGCCGTCTGAAGTCGGGCGCTCGGCGTTCGACATTTGACCGCCCAGCATCCCACGAAGGAAGCGCCCGGTATGCGATGCGTCCACCTCCGCCACC
>DASVRY010000607.1:0-5780 GCA_036388395.1 Chthoniobacteraceae bacterium | reverse complement strand
AAGCGCTCACCGGCCCGAAGAGCGACCTAGCCAAGACGATGGTTAATGCGGAGCGGTTCACCAGCAAGCTGGCCAACAACAGCGACATCGATACGACGCTGCGGAACTTCCGCACAGCGTCTGGAAATCTAAACCGCACAGTCTCTGGATTGGGCACTCAGTTCAGCGCGATCGGTAGCAACCTCGAACAGGCTACAGATACCGTGAAGCGTCAGCCGTGGCGCCTCATTTGGCCGAGCACGAAGAAGTACAACGATGCGGAAGACAAGCCGGCGGAACAGACATCCTCGAGACAAGACCCCAGCCAGCGGTCGACTAAACGGCCTCGGAGCAAGCAGCGGGAGAGCGACGAGAAACCCGCGGTTCGCCGCGGCCAAGGGAAATCGAGTTAGTAGGCGGCGATTGATTGTTTGGGAAGCCCTCCGTATACCGGTCATCCTGAGCGAACCGGCGGTGGAAAGGCGGGCGAAGCGTAGTCGAAGAGCCGAGGCTTTGCGAGAAAGCGCCACGGAGGATGTGGGCGGCGCAACTGATACTCCGTGCCTCTCCGGTAGCTTTGCCTGGCGAAACTAACCTACTTCTGATCCTTCAGAAGTATCTTACCGAACCTCCTACGGGGTCTTTCGACTGCGCTTCCTGAGCGGCGCTCCGCGCACGGCGGCGACGGTGAACCAAGCGCGCACGCACGGTTCGGTGCCTCAACCCGCGTTAGTCTAGTCCGCAAGGACCGGGCCGGGGCCGGAACCTTGGGGATCTTTCTCGTTTTCCATTATCTGAAGTCGCTTGGAGTGGTGAGCTGACCAAGGGCTGCGGAGAGGATGGAACTCTCCGCAGCCGCAAGTCTATTTAGCGGGTCGGACTAGCTGCAGCCCTGGCTGGTTCCGCACTCGGTGCAGCAACCGCAGGCGCCGGCGCGGATTACTTTGCTCGAGCCGCAGTTCGAACAGGTGATGTCCATATACATGTTGCCAATGGCTTCCTTCACGCGGTCAGCATGGGTATTCCCGTTGCCGTTGCCGAGGTGGGGCTGACCCTCGCTGCCGTTCTTGTGGGTGATGATGTCGATGATGTCGGCCTTGTCCCGTGGGAGATCGCTCACTGGACGATCGATCCCAGCGCGGTCGATCGCAGCCAGTTCCTTCATCGGCAAATCCGCCTGTCCACGGCTCGGACTGGTCGCCTCTTTGTAGCCCTTGATGAACTGGCACCCCATCCAACGGAACACGTAGTCCGTGATGCTTGTCGCATTCCGAATGTCTGGATTCTTGGTGAATCCAGATGGCTCAAACCGCTGGTAAGCAAACTTCTTCACGAGGCTCTCGAGCGGCACTCCGTATTGGAGCGAGATGCTCGTCAGGGTCGCGATGGTGTCCATCAGGCCACCGATCGTGCTGCCTTCTTTGTTCATCTGAATGAACAGCTCTCCAGGCTCGCCGCTCTCGAACATGCCGACCGTTAGGTAGCCTTTATGCCCAGCGATCTCGAACTTGTGATTGATCGCCACCCGCGTCTCCGGCATCCGGCGTCGAACTGGTTCGTCGGCTTTCTTCCGGAGTTCGGAAATAACGGTTTCGAGTTCCGAGATGCGGCTCTCCAGCGCCTTCTTGTCATTAAGCACTCCGTCGAGGTCCGCGATCGGCGTATCGGTTGCTTCAACGCTGCCGTTGACGCTGCCGTTGACGCTGCCGTGCTTCTTCTTGTCGGTCGCGAGAGGCGCACTGCGCTTTGATCCGTCACGATAGATTGCGATGGCCTTCAAGCCGAGCTTCCAGCCCTCGACATAGGTGTTCATGATGTCTTCGACGGTTGCGGTCTCGGGCAGGTTAACAGTCTTCGAGATCGCGCCGCTGAGGAACGGCTGCGCGGCGGCCATCATGCGGATGTGACCGCGATAGTGCAGGCTGCGCGCGCCCTTATGCGCCTTGAACGCGCAATCGAAGATCGAGAGATGCTCCGGCCGCAACCCGCTATGGCTAACCACGCCGTCGTCGCAGACATCTTCGATCGTGTCGTGTTGGTCCACGTGAGCGATGATCTTATTGATCTCCTCCGCGCTATAGCCAAGGTTCAGCAAGGCTGGGCGAACGGTCTGGTTGACGATCTTCAGCGTGCCGCCACCAGCCAGCAGTTTATACTTCACCAGCGCGATGTCGGGCTCGATGCCAGTCGTGTCGCAATCCATGAGGAAGCCAATCGTGCCAGTCGGCGCGAGCACAGTGACCTGGGCGTTCCGATAGCCATGCTTGCGGCCGAGGGAAAGCGCTCCATCCCAGACCTTCTCTGCTTCTTCTTTTAGATAGTGGAAGCGTTCGCTCGGCTGGATCTGCGTGACGTGCGCACGATGCCGGTGGATGACCTCGAGCATGTAAGGCTCGTTTGTCGTATCGACTGTCTTCTTCACCCCTGAGCAGCTAGTGTCGTGGTAGCCAGGGAAAGGTCCCATTGACTTGGCCATGCGGGCGCTCTGCTCATAGGCATGACCCGTCATGATCGCAGTGATTGCTCCCGCAAGGGCGCGGCCTTCATCGGAATCATAGCCGAGGCCGTAGCTCATGATGAGCGCGCCGAGGTTTGCATAGCCAAGCCCCAGAGTGCGGAAGATATGCGAATTCTCCGCGATCTCTTTGATTGGATAGCTGGCGTTATCAACGATGATCTCCTGTGCCGTGATGAAGATCCGCACGGCGGCTTTGAACCGCTCAACATCGAAGCTGCCGTCGCCGCGCTTGAACTTGAGCAAGTTGAGCGAAGCTAGATTGCACGCGGTGTTATCGAGGAAGAGATACTCGGAGCACGGATTCGTGCTGTTCTGGCGGCCGGTGCCTTTGCAGGTGTGCCACTTGTCGATTGTGGTATCGAACTGCATGCCTGGATCGCCGCATACGTGGGTCCCTTCGGCAATTTTCCGCAGCAGCGCCTTCGCGTCTTTCTTCTCGCAAGGCTCACCATCGGTCACGCGCTTGGTCCACCATTCACGGCCGTCCATTGCGGCCTGCATGAACTCGTCGCTCACCCGCACGGAGAGGTTCTCGTTCTGATACATGATCGAGCCGTAGGCGTCGCCATTGTAGCTCCCGTCGTAGCCCTGTTCGATGAGGGCCCAGGCTTTCCGCTCTTCCTTCGTTTTGCACTCGATGAACTCCTCGATGTCTGGATGCCAATCCTTGAGCGTGTTCATCTTCGCCGCGCGCCGCGTCTTGCCGCCGGATTTCACCACATTCGCGACCTGATCATAGACCTTCAGAAACGAAAGCGGACCGCTTGGCTTGCCGCCGCCGCTGAGCTTCTCGCGGGTCGAGCGAAGCGTAGAAAGATCGCTGCCGGTGCCGCTGCCGTACTTGAAGAGCATGGCTTCGCTCATCGCGAGGCGCATGATGTCCTCCATGTTGTCGTCGACCGACTGGATGAAGCAGGCGCTGCCCTGCGGATATTCGTACTGCGTCGCCGCGCGGCGGGCTTCGCCGGCTTTGCGATCGTAGTAGTAATTGCCTTCACCGCGTCCTTTGCCAACGCCGTATTGGTGATGCAGACCGACATTGAACCACACTGGCGAGTTGAAGGCGCCGTGCTGATTGAGGCAGAGCCAAGTCAGGTCGTTATAGAAAACCTCCGCGCTTTCCGTATCGGAGAAATAGCCGTCGGCAATGCCGCAATCGGTAATCGTCCGCGTGACGCGATGGATGAGCTGCTTCACGCTGCGTTCACGGCCGCCCTTGTAAGGATCGTTGCCGTGCGCGATGTCGCCGTAGAAGTACTTCGAGACAGCAATCTTCGTCGCCAATGGGCTCCAGGACTTTGGCACCTCGATGTCTTCCTGCTTGAAGATCGATTTGCCAGCGTCGTCCGTGATTTCCGCGGTACGCATCTCCCACTCCATTTCGTCGAAAGGAGCGATAGTTTTGTGGCTGAAGGTGCGGGCGAACTTCAGTCCTTCGACTTTGGGGCGTCGAGCGGAGTCGACGACAGCAGGGCGCGAGGCGCGAGGGCGGCTAATTTTGAGCTTCATTGTGAATAACGGTCTGGGAGGTTGCCAATATCCTGTTAAGAACCGGTGAACACCGGTGCATAACCACAGGATGTAGAAGCAACTGACGGAGTAGACCACAATAGGTTGTGGGTGGGAAGAAATTTAGGCGGAAAAGTTAAGACGCGTGGAACGCCCTGTTCATGCGCCTTTTGCAGCTCTGCCGATGGTAGATCAGCATTAGCATAGAGAGCCGCGACTGGATCATTCGAGAGATGGGAGTGCAAAAAGCAGGCGCGACCGGCTGTGGAACCGCCCCCAAGGCTGGAAGGGAAATGCCGCTTTACAGCGGAAACACCGCTGCGCGATAGTCCGCGCTCTTTTCCACCAGCATGCAGAAAATCGGCATCGGACTCGCAGGAATGGGCAACGTCGGCGCAGGTGTTTTCAAGCACCTGACGCAGAATCGTGCCTTGTTGCGGGAGCGCCTCGGCCTTGAGCTGGCGGTGGAAAAGATCGCCGTCCGCGACCTCGGCCGCGACCGTGGAGTGGCGGTCCCGGGGGAGTTGCTGACGACGCGCTGGCAGGACCTGCTCGAAGATCCGGCGATTCAGATCATCGTGGAGCTGATGGGGCAGAAGGAGGAGAGCCTTCGGCTCGTGCTCGGCGCGATCGAGCGGAAGAAGATCGTCGTGACCGGGAACAAGGCGCTCCTCGCGGAGCATGGAAAAGAGATCTTTCAGGCGGCTTCAGCGCATCAGGTGCCGGTATTTTTCGAGGCTGCAGTGGGCGGGGGAATTCCGATCATCAAGGCGATCCGCGAGGCCTTTATCGGCAATCACATCCAGTCGATCCACGGGATTATCAACGGCACGAGTAATTACATCCTGACGCAGATGACCGAGCGCGGGATCGGCTTTGCCGAGGCACTGGCGGAGGCGCAGGCCGCGGGTTATGCCGAAGCTGATCCGGCGCTCGATGTGAATGGCGGCGATGCGGCGCACAAGGCGATCATCCTTGCGTCGCTCGCCTACGGCTTCTGGGTGCCGGCGGAAAAGATCTTCGTCGAAGGCATTGAGCAACTCACTGCGAGCGACATCTGCTTTGCGCGGAAGCTCGGCTACCGCATCAAGCTGCTCGGGATCATCAAAGCCGATTCCGGCCGCGAGATCGAAGTGCGCGTGCATCCTACAATGGTACCGGAGAAGCACGTGCTCTCGAGTGTGAATGGCGTCTTCAATGCCATGGCCGTGTGGGGTGACATCGTCGGCGAGACGCTCTTCTACGGACGAGGCGCCGGGCAGGATGCGACTTCCAGCGCAGTGATCAGCGACATTGCCGAAGCCGCCGCTGCCCTGCTCTCGCCAAGGCGCGACCTCGGCTTCATGCCGCATGGTCTTTACGGGACCTGCAAGCCGCTCGGTGAGATCATATCGGAATACTACCTGCGCCTCGCCGTGGATGATCGCCCCGGGGTGATTGCGCAGATCGCCGGCATTCTCGGCGAGCTGAAGATCGGTATTTCATCGATCCTGCAGCCGGAGTCCGACGAGGGCGAAATCGCCCCGCTCGTCCTGATGATCCACCGGGCCAGTCATGCGCAGATGTCGGGTGCGCTGGAGCGAATCGGCGCGCTGGAATGCGTAAAGAAAACCCCGCGAATGATCCGCGTGGAGCATTTCGAATGAGCTGCGAAATGCTTGCGACTCCTCGGCGCGCCCGTAGCTTGCAGCAAAGAGCGGGGTGCAACGGCTGCGGTTGCTGCATCTCTCTCGTGCTCACCTTTTAGCTCCACCGGAAACTTTGAACCCCTTCC
>DASVRY010000606.1:0-11590 GCA_036388395.1 Chthoniobacteraceae bacterium | reverse complement strand
TCGCTTTCTTTCGAAACGCGACCGCCTGCGTGTAGGTGATGTTCTTGCGACGCAAGAACCGCATGAACTGCTCGGGACCGCCGAAGAACGCGCCAGGCATCTTCTGCATCACGAACGTCTTGCTCCCAAGCGAGCCGAGCTCCTGCTCGATGTTGTTCTTCATCGCCCGCATCGCAGTCATCACGAGGATGATCGAGAAAACGCCAACGAGCACGCCGAGCAGCGTCAACGCGGAGCGCAGCTTGTGGGCGGCCAGCGAGTCCAGCGCCATGCGAAGACTCTCGGCAAGTTCGCTAAGGAGCTTCTTCACTCAGCCGGTGATGCGGGGAGATTGCCCGAAAGCCGTGTCATCCTGAGCGGAGCGGAGGCGGAAAGGCGGGCGCAGCGGAGTCGAAGGACCCCGAGGTGCTCGGGCAGGGTATCGCGCCCGCTAGGAAAACATTGCGTCGTTTCGCAGCGGCGTCTTTCCGGACCTTCTACGGGGTCATTCGACTGCGCGCCCAGAGCGGCGCTCCGCTCAAGATGACTCGAACTAAAAGAGCGGGTGGTCTTCGGCGGGTTGCCGAAGACTCACCCCACGCGCCCATCGGCACTTCTTACTTCGGGATCTCTACGCTCAGCTTGTGCCCTTTGACCTGAATCCCGTTGAGCTTTTTCAAAACGCGCCCCGCGTGCTCCGCAGCGACATCGACAAGCGAGCGAGTTGGCTCGAGGTCGATCCGGCCGATCATCTCGCGCGGCAGGCGCGTCACGCCGGCAATCACGCCCACCAGGTCGCCCGGCATGATCTCGTGATCACGCCCGACATTGAAGGCGAGCCGCACCATGCCTTCTTCGTGTGAAGTCGATGACGCTTCGGGACGCGCGCGCGCTGTTGTCCGCTTCGGCTCCGCGTAATCCCGCGCGGGGCGTTCGCTGGAGCGGCGCTCCGGACGCGCTCCGCGACCAGTATTACCGCCGCCGCCGCGTGACTCGTAGCGCGGGTATTCGCGAGGTGCCGCGGGATCAGGAATCTGCTCCGCCTTCGGCTTCTCCGGCGTAAGCAGATGGAGCAAGGCGCTCGCGATATCTGTCGGCGAATGCCCGGCGTCGAGCAGCCGATCCACGAGCACGTCCTGGCGCTTGAAATCATTCTTCTCCAGCGTCTCCTTCAGCGAATCGAACAGCTGGTTGCCCCGCTTTTCCTCCACCTCGTCGATGGACGGCACCTTTTCGCGGCGGATCTTCGCTTTGGTAAAGCGGGAGATATTCTGCAGTTTGTAGATCTCACGACCAGCGACAAAGGTGATCGCGCGGCCGTTCTTGCCAGCGCGTCCGGTACGGCCGATGCGATGGACGTAATCTTCGCCGTCGTGCGGTAGGTCGTAATTGAACACCACCTCGATGTCTTCGACGTCGAGCCCACGTGCCGCCACGTCGGTGGCCACAAGAAATTCCACCTTCCGCTGCCGGAACCGGTTCATCACGCGCTCGCGCATCGCCTGCGTCATGTCGCCGTGGAGCTTGTCGGCCTGATAGCCACGGGCGATCAGATGCTCGGTGAGTTCATCAACCATCATCTTCGTCGCGCAGAAGACGATCCCGAGCTTCACGTCCTGCAGATCGATGATCCGGCAGAGCGCCTCGAGTTTGAAGCGGCGTTCCACTTCATAATAAACCTGGTCGATCGAGAGCACCGTCATCTGCTGCGCCTCGATGCGGACGCTCACCGGATTTTTGGTGAAGTGCTTGATCAGGTCGGTGATCGGCTTCGGCAGGGTCGCCGAAAAGAAGACCGTCTGCCGCTCGACCGGCGCCTGCTTGAGGATCGTCTCGATGTCTTCGCGGAAGCCCATGTCCAGCATGCGGTCGGCCTCATCGAGGATCACCATCCGGAGTTGGTCGAGCTTGAGGCTTTTACGATCGAGGTGATCCATCACGCGACCCGGGGTGCCGATGATGATCTGCGCGCCCTCTTTCAGCCCGCGGAACTGACGCTCGTAGGATTGTCCACCGTAGATCGGCAGCTCGCGCACACCGCGTTTGAAGAGTGCGAGCTTCGAGACTTCCTCCGCGACCTGCACGGCAAGTTCGCGGGTCGGGCAGAGGATCAGCACCTGCGGTGCGCGCAGGGTGCCATCCACTTTCTCGATCGCAGGAATGGCGAAGGCTGCGGTCTTGCCGGAGCCAGTTTGCGATTGTCCAACGACGTCGGCACCTGTCAGGAGAGGGGGAATGGCCTCGGATTGGATCGGAGAGGCTTCCTCGAAGCCCATCTTTTCGACGGCCTTGAGGATCTCCGGCGATAGGCCGAGCTCGGAGAAAAGTTTCTTTTGCATCGTTGCTTTTAGCTCATCCTGCTCTGCCACACACGGCAAATCGCTCCACGATGCGGGCACCCTGAGGTAAGCGAGGACAAAAGTCGTCGCCACCTAGGGGTTCAACCTAAGGGCGTCAAAGGTCCTATCTCCTCGTTTTTAACAAGGCGGATTCAAGTCGCCAGTTGTATGAAAACTCTGTGGTTGGGATTTGCTGACGTCCCGGCAATCCCGTCTGCTCAAGGAGTGCGCGCCTGTTTTCTCAAGCTGGATTTGTTCCTTAGTCATTCCTGAGAATCGTTTTTCTCAGGAAGGCGACGATTGTTGCATTCTTGTGACGACGGAGAAAAGTCCGCCCGGCCGCACCATTTGAACGGCCAAAGCGGCCGATACAGGCACATGCTCTGCTATCTTTCAGGCGTCCTGCGGCGCTCGATGAGCCTGTGCTGCGGATTAGCGCGTATGCCTCAACCGCAGTTTTCAGATTTTGCCGATTTTCTGCCAAAGCCCGACAGGCGGGCTCCACTTCCAATCACGAATCTCCCGGTGAACGCACTCACCGATGAGGTCGACCCGACACGCGAGATCCGCTCGCTTATCGATCAGCTCCAACAGACTGCCAAAGATGGCAAATCGCAGGTGCGTGCGCTCGAGATGGAGCGTGACCAATTGCACGGGCAGCTCGGGCAGGCCGCAGTTCAGATCGAGCAATTTCGCGCACAGTTTGTGGAGATCAGTGCGCTTCTTCGTGAGCGGGACGAAGCAGTGGAAACAGCGGAGCGCGCCTCGAGAGCGGCAATCGAGGCTCAGCGCCGGCTGGAGGATGCGACTCGCGAGCGGAACGATGCCGTGCGTCAGCGCGACGAAGCCACGCGGCAGCGGGATGAGGCGACCGGCCGCCGCGAGGAGGCGACGCGCTCGGCCCAGGAGGCGGCAGCTCATATCGCGGATGCGCAAAAGCAGGTGATTTCCATCCGGCAGGCGCGTGATGCGGCGCAGGCGGTAAACATGGAGCTGAAGGAGCTGGTCGCACGTGGGGAGGATGAAATTGCCGATCTCACCTATGCTCGGGAAACCGCGCAAAAAGCGGCGCAGCAAGCAGCAGTGGAGATCTCCGATCTGCGGCGTCAGCTCGATCAGGTCAGCCAGGATCGCGATGCAACGGCGCGGCAGGTCGCGGAACTCACAGAGAAGCTCGATCAGCAGAGCAAGAAAGTGCTCGATTTGACGGCGCAGACTTCCGCAGTGACTGAAGCGGAAGGCGCGCAATCCGCCGCTTTGGTGGAAGCGCGCGAACAGCTCGATCGCGTCGCCGCGGAGCGTGATGCAGAGCGGGCAAAGATCCAGGAGCAGGCGCACGATATGGAGGCGCTGCGGGCGCAGATCGAGGAGCTGCGGACCAGCAGCCAGGCTTCCGCGGTCTCAGGCGCGGAGATAGAAGAGATCCAAAGTCAGCTTTCCGAACTCCAGACGCAGCGCGAAGCTCAGGCCCAGCGCGAGCGCGAGATTTTGCTGGAAACCGCGTCCCAACAGGAGCGGCTCGCGTCGTTGGCTGATCAACTCGTCGCTGCGCAGCGTGGCCGCGAGGAAGCGCTCACCTCTTTAACAGCGGCGCAGAAGCAAATCGATCACATCATCCGTGAACGCGACTCCGTCCGCGCGCAGCACACCGAGAGCAATATCGTGCTCGAAGGCCAGGTAGTGGCGCTGCAGGAGCAGCTCGCCGGATTGGAGAAAGCGCTGGAAGCTGCCGGAAAGAAAACAGCCGAGGAAGAGCGGCACCAGGTCGATGTAGATGAAGTAAATCGGAGATTCGAGAGGCAACGGGTCGAGACCATCGAGCTGGGCGCCCGGCTTGATGCAGCGCAGCGGGAGATCCTGGAACTCACCGCCAATCTCGCCGAGGCGCGCCTGCAGGCGAAGTTTGCCGCGAGCCGCACGCCACGTCCGCGTCCGCCGAAGCCGATCGAGGCGGCACCACACATGGTCGAGATTTCCATCGATCCGGAGACGATCGGCAGCGTTGAGGCGAGCTCAACCTCGTTCACCGACCGCGAGGCAAAGAAGGAGATTGCGGAAATGCGGCAGTGCTTCATGGCCTTCACCAAGAATCCGGCGGACCTGAGCCTGCTGAACGAGCTATATAGCCATCTGCACGGGTTTTCCGAACGCACGCGGGTCGCGGGCATGATTGCGCTGCACCGGCTGAGCAGTGCGTTCGCCGAGCTCACGCATGAACTCTATAAGTTCCCTGAGACCGTCAACCCGTCTGCGATGCGCACGGTTCATCAAACGATCGATTTCCTCATGGCGCTAATTAAGGAGCAGGACGTGACCAGACTCCCTGATCCGGCGAAGGCGATGATCTATGTGGTCGATGACGATCTGATGAACTGCCAGGCCATCGCGATGGCCATGGAGACGGTGATGATCCGGACGACCTTTGCCCAGGAGCCTGCAGTGGCGCTCGGGGAGCTCGCCAGTGGCCGCTTTGATCTCATCTTCCTCGATGTAAATCTCCCTGGAATGGATGGATTCCAGCTCTGCACGCACATCCGTGAACTCGGGATGCATACCACGACGCCGATCGTCTTTCTCACCGGAATGGCGTCGACCGAGAACCGTGTGCAGTCCAGCCTGAGCGGCGGAAACGACTTTGTCGCCAAACCTTTCAATCTTCACGAGCTGAGCCTGAAAGCGCTGACGCTGATCCTGAAAGCTCAGCTCCAGGTTAGCTAGGCAGCAGCTGGACTTACGGGAAGCTGGTTTACCGTGCGCCTTGAAGTACGGTGACCCTGATGGGCGACTCACTAGGCGGTTTGATCCGCGTTTTTTGCAACTACGTGATCACACGGTTTTCGCAATACTCTGCTTTCGAGCGGGGAGACGCTCCGATTGAGCGCGAACGTCGAATAATCGCTTGGGTCTTAGCTATTGTTTTCCTCGGGCTCCCTGCGGGCTTCATCCTGTTCTTCTTTTTCTTTACAGATCTATTTTTCCGCGTGTTCGGATAGCGTCCCCGCGTTCCTACGTTGCTCGACCGCCATTACCTTCGCGGCGGCGCATGATGCGCATCCACTCCCGTCCTTCGCGTCCCGGGAACGCGCGTGCCGGGAGCCACTCGCGTTCGACAGTAAAGCGCGGCAGGAAAAGCGCATCCAGCTCAGCCACTGAGACACCGAAAGGTGGCCCCTCGTCCGGAGAATCGTGCCCCGGATCAAGATAGAACATGGCGAGCAAGTGCCCGCCCGGCTTCAGCGCATCAGCGACCGCGTTTACATAGGCGGGGCGTTGGCGGGGATCGATCGCGCAAAAGCAAGTGTGCTCCCACACCCAGTCGAACTGGTTCTGCCAATCTGCGGGGAGAGCAAACAAGTCCTGCTGAGAATACCGTTCATTGCCGACACGCGGCTGGGCCTCCGCGGCCTCGACAGCCGACGGCGCGATATCGATTCCGACGACCTCGTCAGCTTTGGCGGCGAGCGCACGAACGTCATACCCGAAGCCGCAGCCCGGGACGAGCACGCGTCCGCTGACTCCCTCCGTCGCAAGGTAGTCGACGAGACCGGGGCTGGACGCGCCCTTATCCCACGGCGTTTCTTTCTGCTGATAGGCTAGTTCCCAGTCGGTCATAGTCAGTGTCGGGTCCAGAGGCTTGCCTGCGCCACGCTCCACTGAAACTTCCGAGCGTGCTCCCGGATGAGGAACGGCAAATCCCGTGTGCCAGTCAGCTCGAAGTGAGGGCTCAATGCGTTCTTCAGCCCTTCCAGAGTAATGAGTGGCGCTCCGTCTCGCTCTATGCCTCCGAGCCACTGATCGCGTGGGGTGAAGTCATCCATCCAGGTGTAGGGCGAGGTGATCACGAGCTGTCCGCCGGGGTTGAGCAACTGCGGAAGCTGACCGAGGCAGCGCTGCGGCTGCGGCAGGCGATCAATGAGGTTAGCCATTAGCACAAAGTCGAATGTGCCGAGATCCTCACGCAATGCCTGCGCGTCACCGCGCTCGAAACTTACCCGTGAGCGATCGAGATCTGCCGGAACTCGCGCGATGAGTGGGCTAGTCAATGAGCCCTCATCAGTGCGGTCGTACGGGAGCTGTCCCTTGGTCTGCAGCTTTGCCGCTGCAGCGATGAAGGAAGCGGAGTTGTCGATGCCGATTACTAGACTGCAGTGCCGCGCAAGCTCGAAGCTCGAGCGGCCGACGGCGCAGCCGAGGTCAAGACCACGCGCGTTCGCTGGCAGGCGCGCTGAATCCAGGCATTGGCTAATGCAGCGTACGGGGTAATCGAGCGCCGCGTGCGGACCATCTGGATACGGCAGCACTTCCGCAGCGCTGCCGTAGTGAAACAGCAGATACTCCGCAAGAAGCTTTTCCGTCTCGTATGGATTCAAGGTTAGTTGGCCGCAGTTAGCTAAGCACGAGATGGCCGGTTCCAGGAGAGCTCCTGCGTTATGCCTCGAGCAAGCCGCGCATATAGGCAGCGGGAATGAAGTTCTCGATCAAAACCTCTTCACGTCCGGCGCGGGTCATCCGCACCTGAGGGACGGAGATCTCCGGCGTCTTGCTGGGAGAAAACAGTATGTCGTCGTGAGTCGCGTTCATCTTGTTCGCAAAGCGATCCGGCGTCAGCGATCCGCCGAGATGATCGCTTCGACCAGTTGCAACGTGCAGTGTGCCGAGGATTTTCTCGTCCTGGATATCACGGCCAGAGACTGGCAAATCCTGTGTCCCGAAGCCCAGCTCACCGATCTCACCAGTCACAGGATCAGTGGTTAGCTTGTGGTTGTGTTGATCGACGGTGGCTTGATTTCCGCGGAGCAGCGTGGCTTGTTGGATGCGGCCGCCAGTGACGCGCATGATGCCGATTGTGCCGTCCTCGTATTTGAGCGGGAACTCTCCCTCCGCACCCGCCGGCACATAGTAGATTTCACCTGCAGGGAGGTTGGCCACGTCGGGACCGCCTCGGCAGAGTCCGTGGCTCTTTTGCGCCTCTTGGCCGGCAAGCTCCAGCCGCAGGGTGCAGCGGTGGCCTTCCACTACATAGTCAATCTCCACTCCGTCGGCGCGCGTCATGCCTGCGCGCAACTTCTCCGCCTGCACACTTACCTCATTGTAATCCACCGCGAGGCCGGAGCTGAGGATGATTTGATTCACCCCGTGGAGCGTCGCTCCGCGGAAGCCATACTGCTTGGCAAAAGCGGTCAGCGGCGCGGTCGCTGAATAGGTCGAGATACAAAGGATGAGCGTGTACTTGCGATATACGTCTTCGACCATGTTGATCTCGCGACCATCGGTGGCGTAGCCAGTCTCCGGCAGGTCGAGATTGCTGCCGCCCGTCACCTGGTAGGCAAAGATCTCGCCGCCCGTGAGGCCGAGCTCCTCCATGACTCCATTGCGCAGACCTTGCTGAAAGACGTCGTGCGCGTTGCGTTGGATCGTAAGGTCCGGATTTTTCAGGAATGCGAAATCCTTTGCCTCCCGCGGATCGTCCAGATCGATGAGGATGCAGACGCGCTCACCTGGTGCCGGAGCGAAGACTGTGCGCAGCAATCGGCTGAGGCTGAACGGCGGAAAGTGGCGAGCAGGTGGGGCGGTGAGCGGAGTCATGAGCGTTGGCATAGGACGGTGTGTTGAAGCGCCGCGGTGTGGCAGCGCTCTGCATTACGTCCGTTGCGACTGGATTGTTGCACCATTCAGCCGCTGCGCCGCAATTGTTTACTCGCGCGGCTTTGGGCGGTTAGTGTGCGCGTGCTTAGACACCGACCACGCTCACGACGAGCGAGCGGGTATGCGGAGCGGTGCGGTGCTCGAAGACAAAGATGCCCTGCCACGTGCCGAGTTGCATTTGCCCCTGCGCCACGGGAATGACTTCGCTCGTTCGCGTGAGGACCATCCTCAGGTGGCTCGGCATATCGTCGGAGCCTTCTGCGGTGTGGATGAAGTAATCCTGATCCTCCGGCACGAGGCGCTGGAAGAACGCGTGCAGGTCGGTACGCGCTGAGCGGTCGGCGTTTTCGTAAATGATGAGGCTCGCACTCGTATGCTGGATGAACACCGTGGCCGTACCCGTGGTGATCCCGCTCGTCTGCATGATCTGCGCAACGGCATCGGTGATCTCATACGTGCCTTTGCCGCGGGTGCTGACGGTGAACGAGTCGGTGTGTGCTTTCATCGCCGGTCAGCCTTGCACAGAGACCGCACCGCCGCGCAAGCGGTCTTTCAACTCGAAGACTCAACGCTCGAAGAAGAAGCCCTCGTGCGGGTTTGTCACCGTCCTTCGTGTGTTCGAGCCTACAAGTTCGAGAGCGGACTGCTCAGGAGTAGAGCGCGTCGATGAGACGCAGCGCTTTTGCGTTTGGCAGCACACCGGGCTCCATCTGGTTCATTACGTAGGCGAAGCTGAGGTGATTTTCCGGATCAGCAAAGGCCACGCTTCCTCCGGCACCTGGATGTCCAAATGCTCTAAGCGATGGACCAAAGATGGTTCGGGTCTTCCGTCCTGCGGCATCCACGGGATCTTTCATGAAGCCAGCGGAAAAAGCCGTATCGATGAGCAGCACCTTGTCCGGGCCGTTCGCGAGCGTGGTCGTCATCGGGTTCACGGCTTCAGGGGTGAGAAATTTTACGCCGTCAAGTTCGCCACCCTGCGCGAGCATTACATAGAACTTCCCAAGCGCAGAGGCGGTGGCGATCCCACCGAACGCCGGCAAAGAGGCGGTGCGGGCTTCTGGTGTGTTCATCGAGGAGACGCTGTGAAGCCCGCGGGGCGCGGTGAACGAGCGGGCGGTGAGCGACCCGGTGCTGCCGAATTCCCGGTAGAATCGATCCTCCTTTGGCGGTGCGCTGCGCGCGGCGAAGACGGGCGCGACGCTCTCCGCTGCCTGTGGATCCACACCGATCCAGGCGCCAAGCCCGAGCGGCTCGCCGAAGTGCCCCCTCCAGTAGTCGCGCAAGGGCATCCCTGCGAGGCGGCGGACGATCTCATCCAGCAGAAAGCCGAACGTCCGCGGATGATAGCCATGGCCTTCGGCGGGCTGCCAGTGCGGCGTCTCGGCGGCGAGGGCCGCGATCACGGCTTCGTAATCTAGGACCGGAACTTCGCTCGAGAGGGCGGAGAGCCCCGCACGATGGGAGAGCAGTTCCGCAAGAGTGATGCGCTGCTTGCCGCCGGCAGAAAACTCCGGCCACACCTCGGCGACCGGAGTCGACAATGAGCACCCCTCTTCAACGCAGGCGTGCAGAGCACACGCTGCAGCCAGTCCCTTCGTTGCAGACCAGATGAGCACCGGCGTCTCCGCCGTCCACGGAGTTGTTCGCTCCCGATCCTGAAATCCACTTGCGAGGCTGAGAACCTCACGTCCCTCGTGCCAGATGGAGACGGACGCCCCGACCTCGCCAAAGCTAGTGAAGTTCTCCTGAAAAAGGGCGGCGATGCGGACAAGCTGCATGGTGCCAGCGTGCGTGCAGCCGCGCGAGGAGTGAACCGGAAAAGCGCGTGGGCGGTCGATAGAAGCCGGCAGTTTCTCAGAAACGAGGTGAACTGCACACGCGGCGCTTGACGAACAGCAGCTACTTACGTCAAACAGCGCGGCTGCGGGCAATCGTCTGTCGCTGGGAGGTTGGATGTGGCGAAAATGAGAGAAACTGAGGCATTCCAGCAGCGTGGCACCATTGCTGCTAATTACGTTTTCTATGAAGTTTATAGCAGTATCCCTCCTATCGCTGATTCTCGCTGGCGCGGCCCACGCGCAGAGCATTTCGTCAGAAGTTCTCGCCGAAATGAACCTCGCCCGCACTGCGCCGCAACAGTATGCGCAGCTCCTCGCCCAGCGCATGGCCAACTACAAGGGCCGCGAAGGTCACCGCGTCGTGGAAGAGGCGGTACGCTTTCTCCAGCGCGCCGAGCCACTCCCAGCACTTAGTCTTTCTGAAGGGATGTCTAAAGCCGCCTCCCTGCATGTGGCGGATCAAGGATCGCGCGGCGCCCGCGGCCATCGCGGCAGCGGCGGCACGAGCCCTTGGGGCCGCATGGCCCGCTTCGGTCAGCACCTCGGTTATGCCGGAGAGAATATCCACTACGGCTCCCGCGATGCGCGCGGCATCGTGATGGCGCTGATCGTCGATGACGGCGTGCGCGGACGCGGCCATCGGAAGAACATCTTCAGCCGGAACTTCCGGGTCACTGGCATCGCCGCCGGGCCGCACTCCTCATATCGCTCGATGTGCGTGATGGGCTTTGCCAGCGGATTCATCGAGCGCGGCGGAGATCGCGTCGCGTCTAGCACGACCTCGTCGCTACCGCGCCTCTAGGGTCAGCCTCACCGCAGTTTTCGCAACGAGCCGGGCCGCAAGCCCGGCTCTTTTGCTGTTTAGACGCGTGTTTGGTTAAGCACGAAATGAGTTCAAGCACGAAGACGACCTGCCTGCCGACAAGCAGAGATGCCTGAGCTCCATGCCTGCCGCTTTTCACCCGTGGATCGCGGGTGCTGCCGGAACGGCGGCGGGGTTGCTCGACTTCGGTCGGGACGACTCGCGGGCCTGATCCGCTGAACTTCCTAAATCCTAAATCTCACTTCCTACTTCCGCCCTCTGACTTTCCCCTTCCCAAGCAGTCGCCCTTTCGTATTCACTCTGCGCCCGATGCCCACTGCCAAAAAGAGCGCTGGAAGCTCTGCCAAATCCAAGCCGAAGTATCGGCGGATAGTTCTCAAAGTCAGCGGTGAAGCCCTCCGCGAGGTCGGCAGCAAGGACAACATCTCGCCGCAGATCGTCCACGGCATAGCGAAGCAGATCCAGGAAGTGCACGAAATGGGTGTGCAGGTCGCGATTGTCATCGGCGGCGGAAATATCTGGCGCGGCCTCTCCGCGAGCCATCGCGGAATGGAGCGCACGACGGCAGATTACATGGGTATGCTGGCCACCGTGATCAACGGCCTTGCGCTGCAGAGCCAGCTCGAGCTGCTGGGAATTCCCACCCGAGTGCAGACTGCGATTCCCATCCAGAGCGTGGCGGAGCCGTTCATCCGGCGGCGCGCCATGCGCCACATGGAACTCGGACGCGTCGTCATCTTCGTCGCCGGGACGGGTAATCCCTTTTTCTCCACCGATACCACTGCTGCTCTGCGCGCGAGCGAGCTGGGCGCGGAGGTCATCCTCAAGGCGACCAAGGTCGATGGCATCTACACGGCCGATCCTTTCAAAGATCCAAAGGCAACCCGCTACGACCGGCTGACCTTCAGCGACGCCCTTTCGCAGCGGCTCTCAGTGATGGACTCCACGGCCTTCAGCCTTTG
>DASVRY010000605.1:0-4470 GCA_036388395.1 Chthoniobacteraceae bacterium | reverse complement strand
ATTCAGAGTCGAACGGTGCCTGTCTCCGCCGGTGGTCAGTCGAACCTCTTCTCGCTCCTTACCACCTATTATCTAACACCGACGGCTGGCTATATCCTGGCCGGGCTCATTATCGCCGCATTTGTCTTTGCGAGGCTACGGACGCGCGCGGAGCGGCAGACCTACGGCCTACCAAACGAGGACCGCGAACTGACGTTTCTGCAACTTTTCATTGCGGCACAACTGCTCCTCCTCTTTGTCGTCGTCACAAATCAGTTCCGCGGGGTTCCCCTACCGGCGCTCATCCTCGGCGGCGTTGCGCTCGCAGTTCACGTCATCACGAGACACACTCCTTTCGGGCGTTATCTGTATGCGATCGGCGGGAACGAAGAGGCGGCGCTGATCTCGGGCATTCCTGTGGCCAAGGTGACGATCGGCGCCTTTACCCTCATGGGCGCAGTCGTTGCGATCACCGGCCTCATGCAAACCGCGTACAGCGGCTCGTCCACCACCACCGTCGGCGATCTCATGGAGCTGGACGCCATCGCGGCCTGCGTCATCGGCGGGGTCAGCTTGAAGGGTGGACGCGGCAATGTGCTCGGCGTGCTCGCAGGCGCGTTGATCATGGCTTGTCTTCTGAATGGGATGACCCTTCTCGCGGTCGAGCCGGAGAAGAAATACATCGCCCGCGGGCTGGTGCTGATTCTTGCGGTCTGGATGGATGTGCGGCTGGCGCGTAAGAAGGCGTGATGCACCGCCTGCCGGCCGGCTTTCTCCATTTCACCTCTCGTTCGCTCGTCCTTGCGGCGACGTTCTTCATCCTCGGGCTGGCGCTGTTTACCCGGGATAATGCTTTCCCCTTTCAGTATCACCCGGATGAACACACGAAAGTTCGGCAGATCCTCGACGGCACCCGGAACCTCCGGCATCCGCTGCTGCTGCTCAACACCACTGACTTTGCCGTTCGCGTCGCTCACGTCCCCGCTGATGAACAACGCGGCGCCGTCACGGGCCGCTGGGTCGCGGCCATCTTTGCGGCTGGTGCCGTAGCGGCGCTGGCGCTTCTCGGCCGAGCACTCGGCGGGGTTGGTGGCGGGTGGCTCGCGGGCACTGTTGCGCTAACGAATCCACAGATCTACGAGTGCGCCCATTACTTCAAGGAAGACACCGCACTCCTCTTTGGCTCCGCTGTCACCTGGTTGTTCGTGGTTCGCTTTATAGATAAGCCCGGTCGACTAAACGCCACCGGCATGGGCGTCGGCGTCGCACTCGCAGCATCTGGCAAATACCTGGGACTGCTGAACCTCGTGCTCCCGATCGCCGCCATCTTAATTATTGCGCGGCGGGAGAATGCTCGATCCGCAGGAGGAGCGGCGCTGATTGCAATCGCAGCGGCCGCAGCCGTTTTCTTTGCCATCAATCATCAGCTTTTCTTCGCTACCGAGCAGCTCCGGAGCAGCCTGGACTTTGAGATGAAGCACGTGCTGCAAGGCGAAGGAGGAATCTCGAAGAGCGTGCCGCATGGCTACTATTTGGAGCGGCTGAACGAGATAATGTCGCCCGCGCTGCTCGTTGCAGGCGGCGTGTTTGCGGCCATGGCAGTGAGGATCGGCCGCACGGCCGGTGGGCTGCTCGCAGCCTTTGCATTGATCTATCTAGTCGCCCTCTCCTGTTCCCCAAAGATCGCGCTCCGCTACCTTCTACCGGTCACCGGTATCTGGTGTGTATTTGCCGGCGCGGGTATCGCCCTCCTCATGCAGCAGGCGCGGGTTGCGGTCGCAAGACAGTGGCTTGCCCGCGGCTCGATCGTGATCGCAGCGGCTCTCCTTCTGTTGATCGGCGTTATGCAGGGCCGGCAGCTCGTCACGATGATGGATGCGTTTAGGCGCGACAGCCGGAGCGAACTGACCGCCTGGATATTGGCTAACGCCCCGGCCGGGAGCACGGTGGCTTACGAGACCAAAGTAGGTTTAGGCTGGCTGACGGAGCGCGTGCCGGCGCTCGATGGCTATACTTTACTACGCAAAGATTACGTCGCAGATCTAGGTAGCGTCGAGGAGCTGCGAGCGCGCGGCGTCGAGTTCGTGGCGGTATACGGGATCAACCGCAGTTTCCATCGCGGCAAACACTTCCCGCAGGAAGCAGTCCGTGAGGCATTTGAGCGGAGGCGTGATTTTTACGCGCAGCTCGACTCGGAGACAAAACTCGTCTGGCAGCGCAAGCAGGGGGCTTCTGCGTATCTTCTTCCAGGGATCCGGCTATACCGGCTGAGCGCACAACAGCCCTTACAACCGCACCCGCTATGAACCGCTTATCTATTCGAATCCTCCTTCTCCTCTGCTGCTTGTTCACCGCGACATCGGCACGCGCCCAGTATTCAGCTTCGGAACAGATGCTGACGGGGCGGATCGTACAACTCGAGCAACGGCTTTCGGAAGTAGAGCGAAAGGCAAGCGCTTCTCCCGACCGGCGCGCCAATGCAGGCATCGTTGTCATTCTTTTCGGGGCTTTCTGCGCACTCTGGGCTCAGAATACCGGTCGCAGTGCATGGCTGTGGTTCTTCCTCGGCCTCCTCTTTAGCGTCGTGGCCGTTTTCTTCGTGCTCATGAAAAATGCGAACGACCGGTTCGCCAGGGCTCAGCGGGAGCGGCTCACCCGCGGCATCACGTAGCTTCCTGTCTAAAGCACGGTGCCGCGGAGGATCATCACTGCTGCAGAAAAGTAAATTACCAGGCCGGTCACATCGACGAGCGTGGCGACGAAGGGTGCCGACGAAGTCGCGGGGTCGAGGCCGCAGCGGCGGAGCATGAGCGGGAGCATGGAGCCGCTCACCGTGCCCCAGAGCGCTACGCCTAGAACGGAGAGCGCGACCGTCGCGCCGATGAGCAGCGGGTGCGGACCGTAGGTGTCGGAGACTTCCGACCAGACAGCGATGCGGATGAAACCGATCGCTCCGAGCAGGCCGCCGAGGAGCAATCCGGAGAGCACTTCCTTTTTCATCACGCGCCACCAATCCGCGATGGTGATCTCCCCGAGGGCCATCGCGCGGATGATCAGCGTCGAGGCTTGCGAACCGGCGTTGCCGCCGCTCGAGATGATCAGCGGGATGAAGAGCGCGAGCACCACGGCCTTTGAAATCTCCGCTTCGAAAACGCCCATGACCGTGGCGGTGAGCATCTGGCCGAGGAAGAGCACGATTAGCCACGGCGCACGCTTTCGCACCATCGCCCAGACGGTGGAGTCCATATACGGCTCCTCCAGCGCCTGCATACCGCCGATCTTTTGCATGTCCTCGGTCGTCTCCTCCTCCTGCACGTCGAACATGTCGTCGATCGTCACGATCCCGAGCAGCTTTTCCTCGGAGTCGATCACCGGGAGCGTGTTGCGATCGTATTTTTTGAAAAGCGCGAGCGCGACCTCGGCATCGTCCGTCGCGCGGAGGGCGACGAAGGAGTTGTCGTGGATATCCTCGACCCGCGTATCCAGCGGGCGCAGGAGGAATTCGCGGATGCGAATGTCGTCAACCAAACGCCCGCGATCGTCGGTCACGTAGATCACGTTCAGCGTCTCGGAGTCGCTGCCATTTTCCCGCACGTGGTCGAGCACCTGACCGATTGTCCAGGTGCCGCGCACGCTCACGAAATCCGGCGTCATGAGGCGGCCGACGCTGCCTTCCGGATAGTTCAGTAGCGATTGCGCGACCGCCTTTTCCTCCGGCGAAAGCAGCTGAAGCAACTGCACCACGGCGGCGCCGGGCAACTCCTCGAGCAGCGCCGTGCGATCATCCGGCGACATGTCGTTCAGGATCCGCGCGGCCGCCGCGTGACCCATTGCCTTCAGCACCACCTGCTGGGCGTCGGGGTCGAGATACTCGAGAACGTCCGTTGCGAGATCGTGCGGCAGGAGGCGGAAGACGATCGCCTGCTGATCCTCGGCCAGGTCGGTGATGCACTCCGCGATATCCGCCGGCGACCAATCGGCAAAAGCCGCCCGAAGCGCGGCAAAATTGCGCGTTTCGATGAGCTCCTCTATTTCAGGGCCGATGAGGTTTCCGAGCACCCGCCCCTTCTGCGCCCCTCGGCGTCAGGCGTCCACCTGAAAATCCCCCTTTTCTCGCAGAAGGAGCCATACGAGGAATGGCGGCATTCGGGATTGCGACCGCGGCGGGCGCGGGCATACGGTTCCGGGCGTGAGCTACACGGTTTTCGCCCGCAAATATCGCCCCCAGACGTTCGACGACGTCATTGGGCAGGAGCACATCACGCGGACGCTGAAAAACGCCATCGAGCAGAACCGTCTCGCGCACGCCTACATCTTCGTCGGGCCCCGCGGGACGGGCAAAACGTCGACCGCCCGTATCCTCGCGAAGGCGCTAAATTGCAAAAATGGGCCAACGGTCAGCCCGTGCGGCGAGTGCGACTCGTGCCGGGAAATCACCGGCGGGAATAGCCTCGATGTACTGGAATTCGACGCCGCCTCGAACACGCAGGT
>DASVRY010000604.1:0-9858 GCA_036388395.1 Chthoniobacteraceae bacterium | reverse complement strand
CAGCGCTTCAGCGACAGCGCAGGCGAGTTCGCGAGCGCCCTTTTCGATGGCATCGTTGCCAAACGGGAGCACCGTCACGTCGAGGATGTGGTTCGCATGATCGTTGCGCCCAACGGGGAAGGTCCGCACCTCGCCATTGATGCCACGTGCGACGAGCACGGAGATCTCGCAGGCAAATGGCACCCACTGCTCGAGCACGGCCGTCTGTCCCGCGAATGGCGCCCACGCGCTGGGCAGATCGTCGCCGACGGCGAGCTTTCGCTGACCCTTGCCGTCGTATCCGAACGCCGCGGTTTTCAGGACTGCCGGGAGCCCCAGCCGCGCTGCAGCTTCCGCGAGCTGTTCGGCGCTTTCCACTTTCTCAAAGCCCGGCAACGGCAGCCCAGCGCTGGCGAGGAATTCCTTCTCTCGCAATCGGTGCTGGCAGATGTGGAGCACGCGGCCACTGGGGCGCACTGTGCAGTGCTCAGCCGCCCAGTCGATCGTCTGCACGGGGATGTTCTCGAACTCAAAGGTGAGGACATCCACTCCGCGGGCGAAGTCGCGCACCGCTGCTTCGTCATCGTAGCGTGCGGCGACCTCGCGATCCGCGAGCTGGCCGGTCGGGGTGTCATCGTCCGGCGAGAAAGTGTGCACGCGGTAACCCATGCGCCGGGCGGCGATGGCAAACATGCGGCCGAGCTGGCCGCCGCCCATCACACCGACTGTGCTGCCAGGAAGAAAAACGCCGGATTTGCTCACAAAAGAAACGGGCGACAATGAAGCGCTACGGCAGCTCAGCCGCGAGGACATCGGTGGTCTGCTTCTCGCGAAAGGCCGTGAGTTTTTCCTGCAAACTGGTGTCGTTTAGCGACAGGATGCTGACCGCCAGCAGGCCAGCGTTCTTCGCACCGGCAGTGCCGATTGCGAGCGTAGCCACGGGGATGCCAGCGGGCATTTGAACGATCGAAAGCAGCGAATCCACACCGCGGAGGACGCGGCTTTCCACCGGCACGCCGAGCACGGGCAGGATCGTGTGCGCTGCGACCATCCCTGGCAGATGCGCCGCTCCACCAGCACCAGCGATAATCACCTTGATCCCCCGCCCCGCAGCATCGCGCGCAAACTCCGCCATCAACTCCGGCGTGCGATGGGCGGAGACGACCCGGCGTTCTGTAGCCACACCGAACTGCTCGAGCGTCTCGACGGCATGCCGCATCGTCTCCCAATCGGAAGTGCTGCCCATGACGACAGCGACGAGCGGTTGTGCGGCAGAATTCATGGGCGGCAATAGGACAGTCGCCGGGCCACTCTGGCAATGCTGAAGAGGCTGGGAACTCACCTGCCCTGCGGCCCCGTTGTTCAGAATGCTTCCTTCACGCCACCATCCTTGGGCAGAGTGGCAGTCTGCCATGGCCGACGTCTCCCTCCCTCCTGAAAACGTCGTTCTGATAGGCTTTATGGGCACCGGGAAGTCGTCGATCGGCCGCCTGCTCGCTGCGCGACTGCGCTTCAAGTTCGTCGATACCGATCAAATGATTGTCGAAAAAGCCGGCTGTGAAATTCCGCAGATCTTCGCCGACCACGGTGAGGCCCACTTTCGCGATATGGAAACGGAGGCCCTCAGTTCGCTCGCTCAGGCGGAGCGGCGCGTCGTCGCTACGGGCGGGGGCATTGTCGTGCGTGAGGAAAATCGCACGCTGCTGCGGGCGCTCGGGCTCGTCGTCGCGCTTACCGCTTCCGAGGACGTCATTTTCCGCCGCGTCTCGCGGAATCAAAAGCGTCCCCTGCTCGAGACGCCGAACCCGCGGGAGACGATCTCGCGAATGCTCGCAGCGCGGCAGCCGCAGTATGCGGAGGCGGCGCAGTTCTCGGTCGACACGTCCGATCTCACGCACGCCGAAGTTGCGGAGGCGATCATGGAAGAGGCGCGGCGGGCTTTTTCATGGCAGCCTACCCGGTGAAAGAAGAACTCGTCGCGCTCGCGCTGGAGAGCGGATTTGATCTCTGCCGCATCGCACGCAGCAGCGCGCCTCCGCATGCCACGGAGTTCCGCCAATGGCTCGCGGACGGACGCGCCGGCGAGATGGCGTGGCTGCAGCGGAACGAAGCGCGACGCACGGATCCGGAGCAGGTGCTCCCGGGAATCCGGAGTGTGATCGTGCTCGCGATGAGCTATCTGCAGGAGGATCAGCCGACAAGTCACGCAGCGCCACAGCACGGCCGAATCGCGCGTTACGCCTGGGGTGACGATTACCACGACGTGATCGAGAAAAAGCTGCGCGTGCTCGATGAATGGCTGACTGCACGTGGCGGCCGACAGAAGTGCTACGTCGATACGGGTCCGATGCTCGAGCGGGATTTCGGCGCGCTTGCTGGCGCAGGATGGCAGGGCAAAAGCACCATGCTCATTCACCCACAGCTCGGAACGTGGTTCTTCCTCGCGGAGATCCTCACGACTCTCGACCTGGAGCCGGATGCCGCGCTGCCGGATCGTTGCGGGCGCTGCACGCGCTGCCTCGACGCCTGTCCGACCGGTGCGCTCACAGGACCGCACCAGATGGATGCGCGGCGCTGCATCTCGTATCTGACGATCGAGCTGAAAGGGAGTATCCCGGAAGAGTTCCGCACGCAAATTGGCGACCGCATTTACGGGTGCGACGACTGCCTTTCCGCATGCCCGTGGAATCGCTTCGCGCAAACCTCCCGGGAAGCTGCATATGCGGCGCGCCCGTTTGTCCACGGGATGAGCCTGAGAGACTTCCTAGCGCTCGACGACGACGGCTTCCGCGCTCTTTTCCGAAAGTCGCCGATCAAGCGAATCAAGCGCCGTGGCTTTTTGCGGAATGTCTGTGTTGCGTTGGGAAATGTGGGAACGGCCGAGGATTTGCCCGCGCTTGAACGCGCCGCAGAAGATCCAGAACCATTGATTGCTGAGCACGCCCGTTGGGCGATTTGGCAAATCAAGAGCCGCCTCCTCGCGGCGACTGAATGCTGAGCAATTTGGAAGGCAGCAAGGCAGGAACGGAACGGCTGCGGTTCGCATTCTCGCGTGGTTGAGCAGCGACGTGGGTGACACGAGCCGACCGGGAGATGGTGTTCCTCGAAGCCCCGCTGGTGCCGCTACTCTCCGCCCCTTCAGTTTTCTGCCTTCCCGCATTCCTAATCTGTTCCTATTCAGCCATCTCCTTCGCCGGCTCTCATCAGAAAAAGCTTTCCTCGGGAGTGAGCGGGTTTGATTCTCCCGCTTCATGCCCGCCGAAGCTCGCATCGCCCCCATCTGGAAGAAGCAGAAGCTCTTCGTCGCCCTCTTCCTCATCGCCATCGGAGGCTGGTTTTTCTTCGACGGCCTCGTCGGCTATCCACGCAGCAATGAGCGCTTCCTCGCGCATCAGCAATATGAAAAAGAGGAGCGCCTTTCGGAATGGCCCGCTTACGCAAAGAGCCGTGGATGGGTGGAAAAGCCACCAGAGAAGCTCTTCAAGCCACAGGATATCAATGGGCAGTATTTCTTCGGTTCACTCGGCGTCATTGTCGGCCTGATCGTGCTGGTCTATTGGTTTGGGCAGAAGGGCCGAATCCTCCGCACCGATGCCGAAGCGGTCTACACGCCGGCGGGGACACGAGTGCCATTCGGTGCAGTCACGGGGATCGGGAAGAAGCGTTGGGAGTCCAAAGGCATCGCCGTGGTGCGTTACGCGCTGGATGGACGCAAAGGAAAGTTCATCGTCGACGACTACAAATTCGACACCGAGCCGACGCGACAGATCCTCGGCGAGATCGAAGAAAAGCTGCTTGGGCGCTCCCCCACCACCGAGGTCGTTCCAGCAGCGACCGAGCTTCCGCCACCGAGCGAAGCAAAGCCGGAGTAGCTAGGGAGGGTTATTTAGCCACAGATTGGCACAGATGGAACACAGATCGAGGAGCATCTGCCCTTCCTCATCTGTTTCATCCGTGTAAATCTGTGGCCAAAACATCTCGGCATTCGTCATTCGCCTTGGGTCGTGCTTTCTTGCTCTCCCGCCACAAATCTAAATGACTCCCGCGCCGCTCACGCACCTCAAAGACACGCAAAACGAGCCCGATTTCCGCAACCTGCCGATCGACCGCGTCGGGGTGAAGAGTCTGCGCTACCCGATGCAGGTCCGCGACAAGGCGCACGCATCGCAGCACACCATCGCCACCGTCGCGCTCACGGTCGATCTTCCGCACCATTTCAAGGGCACACACATGAGCCGTTTCGTGGAAGTGCTGAACGAGTTCGGACCCGAGATCCACGTCGACAATATCCGGACAATCCTCAGCAAGCTCACGGAGCGGCTCTCCTCGGATGCGGCCCACGTCGATTTCGAGTTTCCGTTCTTCCTGGAGAAAAAGGCTCCGGTGACCCAGGCCGCAGGGCTCATGGATTACACCGCGCGCTTTTCCGCCACGCTGGAGAAGGGTGTGGTCGATTTCATCGTTACTGTGATCGTGCCGGTCACCACATTGTGCCCGTGCTCAAAGGCGATCAGCGTCCACGGCGCACATAATCAGCGCGGGCAGGTCACCTACTCGATCCGTTTCCAGCGGCCGATCTGGATCGAGGATCTCATCCGGTTGGTGGAAGACAGCGCCTCGAGCGAACTCTACAGCCTGCTCAAGCGGCCAGACGAAAAAGCGGTCACCGAGCGTGCTTACGAAAATCCCGTTTTTGTCGAAGATCTGGTGCGGAATATCGCCGCGCGCTCGGAGCTGGAGCCGGACATTACGTGGTATCGCGTGGAGGCGGAGAATTTCGAATCGATCCACAATCATAACGCCTACGCGCTGATCGAAAGCAGGAAGCCGTGAGCTGCTGGCGCCGCGATGTTCAGGAAGTGATCTCTCGCGCTTCATGATGCGGCTCGTCTCAGCAGTCATCGTGCTCTTCTGGCTGACGATGACGACGCTGCTCATCCGCACGGAGCTTCAGCCGCAGGGCTCCTCCCTCCGCGCAGTGCCCGTGGAGCACGTGCTAAAGCTGCTCTTTCTGCATCAGCAGCCGTCGGATCTGAACATCAATGTCGAAGGCATCCGCCTCGGGCATCTGCAGGTGCAGCCGAAAGTCGTCGCGGAGTCTGGCGATCGCCGCCTCGAGTTCAGCGGGAATGTCCTGATCCGCGTGCCCGATGCGCCGCGGCAACGGTTCTCGTGGGACGGCTTTTTCCACATGGATCCGAACTACGCGCTGGAGGAAGTGCGGCTCCGGGTAAATCTGCACGACGCGGGTTACCGGGCGGAGGTGCGTGTGGTGCGAGCGGAGAACCGCGCCTACTATCAGCTCATCTCGGGCGACAGAGTCCTGCAGGAAGCCAGCTACACGCTCGACCGGCAGGGCGCCGAACAGGTGCTGCAGCAGCTGGCAATCGACCCAGCGATGCTCCAGGCCATCAGCGGCAGCACGGCTTCTGTGCAACCCAAACTTTCCGCCCAGCAGTCGTCCATGCACATTCGCGGCGAACGGCTGGAGACCTACCTCGTGAGCCTCCAGCAAGGCGGCCAGACGATGCTCGATATGCACGTCAGCCAGCTCGGCGGCATTTTGGGCGTGCAGACCTTCTTTGGCTATCGGCTCGAGCCTAATGACATAGCCCCGTAGCGCGCCTCCACTTTTCTCCCGATGATCACCGCCCGCTCCCTGACCAAGCGTTTTGGATCACTCACCGCCGTCGATCAGCTCGATCTCGATGTCGGCGCAGGCGAATTCTTTGCCTTCCTCGGGCCGAATGCCGCAGGCAAAACCACGACGATCAAGATGCTCACCGGGCTGCTCCGACCCACTGCTGGAACGGTGCAGATTGGCGGCTTTGATGTGCAGCTCGAGCCGGAAAAAGCCAAGGCGCAGCTCGCCTACGTGCCCGATTTTCCGTTCCTCTACGACAAGCTGACGTGCCTGGAGTTCATGCGGTTCGTCGGCGACATCTTCCGACTGGACCTGCCGACGATTCGACGGGAAACGGAGGAGCTATTCGAGAAGTTCCACCTCATGGAATACACGCACGAGCTGACGGAAAATCTCAGCCACGGCACGAAGCAGCGGCTCGTCATCGCCTCAGCGTTGCTTCATTCGCCGAAGATCCTGGTCATCGATGAGCCAATGGTCGGGCTCGATCCACGGCATGCGCGCGTGGTGAAGAACGAGTTCAAGGAGCGCGCGCGTGCCGGAATGACGATCTTCCTTTCCACCCACCAACTGAGTGTTGCCGAAGAGCTGGCTGATCGAATCGGGATCATCAACCGCGGCAAGCTGATCGCGCTTGGGACGGTGGAGGAGCTGCGCGCACAAAGCCCGGAAGGCGGCGCGCTGGAGAAGGTCTTCCTCTCGCTTGTCGATGCCGAAGACGCCATCCACGAACGCCTGAAAGCCTCGGCTAAGTAAAGGCCGCAGACCGATCTCCATTATGAAGACTGCACGCTTCTCCGATCTCGTGAAGCAATGCGGCCACCCGGAACCCTACCCGCTCTTCATCGAGCCGGCCAAGGATCGCATGCTCCAATCCGCACTGGCGGCAGATCGGGTGCTCACCATTCATCAGGAAACCGTCGGCACGAGTTCGGATTTCGGCATGGTCGGACTGACGGAAGAGCGCCCGAGCATGGTGTTAGTTTTTCCGCATTCGCTGAAGGAGTTCCGCGATCGCCGGGTGATCGGAATCAAATACGAGCTGCTCGCCGAGTCCGAGGAAGCTGCCGCCGAGGAGCCGGAGCAGAAGCCGGCGATCAAGCGGTCAAAGGCGAAAGAGGAGCCCCGCTCCACACCATCACCCGAGAGAAAGCTGCTCGAGTTTCCTAAGCAGACGTCGGAACCGCCAAGTAGGCCGTCGGCGAAGCCGCAGCAAGAACGTCGGCAAGCTCCACCGCCTTCACCTCCGCCGCAGGCGCGATCGGACGAGCGGATGCCAGCCATTCGGAAGCAACTCCGCCAGGCTTTGAAACTCCTCGAACAAGGCAAAACCGTGGCAGCCTATCAGTTAATCGAGAAGCTCGATTCCTCGCTGGAGAAGTAGGCGTCTCGCCGAGCAACCGCCCGAATGCGCACGCGCGAACCCTTCGCACAGACAGGCCTCTAGACACCCAGCTCATGAAAGAAATCGCTCCCGCCGTCGCCTGCCTGCCCACGATCTTCGTCAACAGCTACTTCATCGGCGAACCGCGTGGACCATGGGTGCTGGTCGACACCGGCCTGCCGGGATTTGCGGGGCGCATCGAGCGGCTGTCCTGGGCGCGCTTCAGCCGGCCGCCACGCGCGATTTTGCTCACGCACGGCCATTTCGATCACGCGGGCAGCGCCGCGCAGCTGGCGTGGATGTGGAAAGTGCCGGTCTACTGCGCCGTGGCCGAACTGCCTTACCTGACCAGCCGCTCAGACTACCCGCCCGCGGATCCCACCATGGGCGGCTTTCTCGGTCTCGCTTCTCGCGTGATGCCGACCCGTGCGATCGATCTTCGTCCATGGGTGCGAAGCCTTCCGGCCGATGGAGTGCTGGAGGAGCTGCCCGGCTGGCAGATCCTGCCGACCCCTGGTCATTCGCCGGGACACGTTTCGCTTTTTCGTGAAAGCGATCGCGTGCTGATCGGAGGAGACGCGTTGGCCACCGTAGACCAGGATTCCTACACCGGAGCCATCACAGGGAAGCAGCAGCTCTGGCGGGCCGGCACGCCCTTCACGTGCAACTGGGCCGCGACGGAGGCGTCCGTGAAGATGCTTGCAGAACTCGAGCCCCGCGTGCTTGCGTGCGGTCACGGCACGCCGATGAGCGCGCAGGATCTTCCGCAACAGCTTCGCCGCTTTGCGAACACCTTTCCGCGTCCGCGGCATGGCCGCTACGTGCCGGAGCCGGCGATCACCGATGAACACGCTGGTGTGCTGCAACTGCCGCCTGCGCCCGCCGATCCGCTGCCGATGCTCGCGGCCGGCATCGCCGCGGGCGCGGTGCTCGGCCACATCGTGCGCAGCGGCAAGCGATAGCCGCGCGATGGTTCGCCTTGGCGGCCGTTGCCCAGATGTGCTTTGCTCCCCCTCCTTATGCTGACTTTTACGAAGATGAACGGCGCCGGTAATGACTTCGTCCTCGTCGACAACCGTGACGGAGCGCTTCAGCTCAAGCGCGAACAGATCGCGCGGCTTTGCGATCGCCACCGCGGTGTTGGGGCGGACGGCTTGCTTGCTGTCGAACCAGCTCAGAACGGCGCCGACTTCCGGATGCGCTATTACAATAGCGACGGCGGCGAAGCCGAGATGTGCGGAAACGGTGCGCGCTGTTTCGCACGCTTTGCCCAGCGGGTCAGCGGCCAGAGTGGCGACCTGCGCTTCGAAACGCAGGCGGGTGTGATTACAGGACGCTTCTTCGGAGAAAAGGTGCAAATCCAGATGAGCCAGCCGCACAGCCTGCGGCTGAATGAAAGCGTCTCGGTCAGCGAGGAAAAGCTGACGGTGCACTCGATCAATACCGGCGTCCCGCATGCGGTAGTGATCGTCGACGATCTGGAGAACTGCGATGTTCGTCGGCTCGGCTCGGCGCTGCGGTGGCATGAGTACTTTGCGCCGAAAGGCACAAACGTGAACTTCGTCTCCGTCATGGGCACTGGAGCGATTTCCGTCCGCACCTACGAGCGCGGCGTAGAAGACGAGACCCTCGCCTGCGGTACGGGCATGGTCGCCTCGGCGATCATCGCGCACGAAGTCACGGGTGCCGCCTCACCGATCGCAGTCCACGTGCGTGGTGGCGACACGCTTGAGGTGGCGTTTGAAAAGCGCGGAACGGAATACCACAACGTGCTCCTCACCGGTCCGGCAGATTTCGTCTTCGATGGCCAGGTAGCGATCTTCTGACACGCGGGCGGCAACATCTTACTCCCCCTCGTGCTATCCGTGGTGAATCTCACCCATCTCGGCTCGGGGTAGCGCCTCTTCAAATCTCCTGTGCAACGGCCGCAAACTGGCCTAGAACACCGCCCCTTCTATGTTTCAAGGCACCTTCACGGCGCTCGTCACGCCGTTCCGCAACGACCGCTTCGATGAGCCCGCTTTCGAGCAGCTCGTCGAGTCGCAGATCGCTGCGGGAATCACCGGCATTGTTCCCGTAGGCACCACGGGCGAGTCACCCACCGTCGACCATTCCGAACACCTCCGGGTGGTCGAACTCGCAGTGAAGGGCGCCGCCGGACGGTGCAAGGTCATCGCCGGAACAGGTTCGAACGCGACCATGGAGGCGGTGAGCCTCACGGTGGAAGCGGAGAAAGTCGGGGCGGACGCAGCGCTGCTCGTCGCCCCATATTACAACAAGCCTTCGCAGGAAGGACTCTACCGGCACTTCTGCAAAATCGCCGAAGCGACAAAGATTCCGATCATCCTCTACAGCATTCCCGGCCGCTGCGTGATCGAGATCGCCGTCGAAACCGTCGCGCGGCTTGCAAAGAGCTGCCCAAACATTGTCGCGATCAAGGAATCCGGCGGGAGCGTGGAGCGGGTCAGCGCGTTGCGAGGCGCCTTGCCGGCTGAGTTCGAGATCCTTTCGGGCGACGATTCGCTCACTCTTCCGTTTATGGCAGCGGGCGCGGTCGGCGTGATCAGCGTTGCCTCGAATCTTATCCCGGCAGAAGTCGGCGAGCTGGTTCGCGCAGCTGCCGCTGGCGATTTCACCCGCGCTCGCGAGATCCACGAGCGCCTTTACCCGCTCTTCAAAGATCTCTTCATCGAGCCGAACCCTGTGCCGGTGAAGTATGCCCTCGCCCGTGCGGGCCGCATGTCTGCCGATGTGCGCCTCCCGCTTTGCGAAATGTCTCCAGCCGCGATCGCGCGCCTGGAAACAACGCTGAACAACCTCGGTCTCTCCGCCGCATGAGTGCGCTTCGTGT
>DASVRY010000603.1:0-4357 GCA_036388395.1 Chthoniobacteraceae bacterium | reverse complement strand
GATCTTCGCGCCGGCATCGGTGCTGATCCGCTCGATCGTCGCCCGCGGCACGCTGCTCTCGACGAAGATCGCCTTCACCTTCTTCTGCTTGATGAATTCGACGACCTTCGAAACGTCCGCGAGACCGGCTTCAGTGGCGGTCGAGATCCCCTGAACGCCAACCACCTGAAAGCCGTAGGCGCGCCCGAAGTAATTGAAAGCGTCGTGACTCGTGATCAGGACCCGCGCTGGTTCCGGCAGCTCCTTCACCCGCGCAACCGCCCACTCGTGCAGCTTTGCCAGCGTCTCTTTGTAAGCAGCGCCACGTTGCGCGTATTCCGCTTTGCCTTCCGGATCCTCCGCGCTCAATCCCGCGACCACGGAATCGACGCAGGCCGCCCAAAGCTGCGCATCGCCCCAGACGTGCGGGTCGAAGGCGCCTTCGAAGTCCGCGGGCTTGAGCAGCCGGTCTTCTGGAATCGTGCTGACCACCGCGACGATCTTCTTACCCGTCTTGCCGAGCCGCTCGAACAGCTCACCGAGCCGTCCTTCCAAATGCAGTCCGCTGTAGATGATCAGCTTCGCCTTTTGCAGACGGGTGATGTCGCCCGCCGTCGGCTTGTAAAGGTGCGGATCGACCCCTGCTCCCATGAGCCCTTCCACCTCTACGCGCGGTCCGCCGACTTCCTTCACGAGATCGGTGACCATCGTCGTCGTCGTCACGACCTTGAGCGGTGCGCCCGCCGCTCCATGCACGGCCAGAAAAGCCGCCGAGAGCGCGAGCAGGAGAAAACGAGAAAGCGAGAACATGAGCTTCTTCTACGCTGCGGCCTTCAGGCGTCAATCAAAGATTAGCCAAACCTAAGATCATTTTCCAAACCTTAACTTGGCTTGACGTTCAGCGACTCGTTCCATACGGTGCGGCCCATGTCCGGCAAAACAGCCGCCCCCCTGCGCCCCGCTTCATCAGCCGTCGAAGATTACCTGGAGCGCATCCTCGAGCTGATCAACACCAAGGGTTACGCCCGCGTCGTGGACATCGCGCAGAGCCTGAAGATCTCGCAGGCGAGTGTGACGAACATGATCCAGCGACTCGATGCCGAGGGCCTGCTGAAATACGAGAAATACCGCGGACTCGTCCTCACCACCGCCGGCGAAACGCTTGCTCGCAATATCACCGAGCGGCATCAGCTGCTCACCGATTTCCTCACGCTGCTCGGGATTGACGAGCAGATCATCTACCACGACGTGGAAGGCATGGAGCACCACATCAGCCCGGCGACCTTGCGCGCGATCGAGGCCCTTACGGCGCAACTCCAACGTCAACCTGCCCTGCTCGCCCGGGTGCGTGATTTGAGCCATGCCGGTTGAAATCATTCCCGCGCTGGGCTGGGAGAAGTGTGCCCGCCTTTCCAATGCTCATGCCGAGCTCCTCGTCACCCTGGACGTTGGGCCGCGCATCCTCTCGTATAAGCTGACCGGCGGCGAAAACGTCCTCCGAACCTTTCCCGATCAGCTCGGGAAAACCGGCGAGCCGGGCTTTCAGGTGCGCGGCGGACATCGCCTCTGGCCTGCACCGGAAAACGAGCGCACCTACGTCGCGGACAATTCGCCCGCCCTCTCCGAGCTAAAGCAGCCAAACGGCATCCGCGCGGAAACGCCTCCTGCAGACCCATGGCAGATCCGGCGTGAGATGATCGTTTCCCTCGCGACGGATACCTCGGCTGTGATGATCGAGCATCGGCTCAAAAACGAAGGCCGCGAGCCGACGAGCCTCGCCTCGTGGGGCCTCACGATCATGCAGCCCGGCGGCGTGGAAATCATCCCACAACCGCCGCTCGGCGAACACGGCGCGGGTAATTTCCTCCCGAGTCGCGCCCTCGTCCTGTGGTCGTATACCGATCTCTCGGACGACCGCTGGCGCATCGGCCGCCGCTTCATCACCCTGCAGCCGAAGCTCGGGCGCAAAGCCACGAAGATCGGCCTCCCGCATCGCGAACGCTGGATCGCCTACGTGTTGCCACAGAGCCTCTTCATCAAGACCTTCAACTACGAAGACGGACTCGCCTATCCCGACATGGGGAGCAATTTCGAAACCTTCACGAAGGACGACTTCATCGAGCTGGAAAGCCTGAGCCCGCTCAAGCAACTCGCCCCAGGCGAGAGCATCGCGCACACCGAGACGTGGCACCTTTTCGGGAATACCGGCGACGCGCCCGCCGCTCCTGCCTCCACCTTCAGCGCTCAACTCGCTTCCCTTTCCGCGGCTGATCCGATAGACGAAACGGCGCTCGCCCAGTGGCTGGCACCTTACCTTTCCAAAATCGGAATCTTCTGACCGCCCCATGAATCTGCGCCTCCTCTCCGCGTGCCTCGCCCTGATCCTCACCCTCACTGGCTGCCAGACCACTTCCATGCAGGGCATCCAGTCGTCGCGCATGGCGATGACCGACGCGATCCGCAGCGAAGAACCAGGCAATTACTACATCGGCCGGCGCTACTATAAACAGGATTACAAGTTCTGGGGCTTCATCCGGCGGCCGGGGCAACCTTGGAATACGGCCAAGCTCGTGATGCTCAATGAGCACACCAAGCTCGCGCCGGATCGTGAACTTGGGAAGATCGGCAGCGACAACAACTACGAGTACAAGGTGTACGGAGATTTCTCCGGTGAGACGGTCTACGAGCCTGCCAGTAACGGCTTCTACCCGGAGTTCGTGCTCAAGGCGTATGAGCTGCGCTCGGTCTCCCCAGTGAATATCTTCCGCACAGCTGGGGCTACGGATCCGGCTCGCCGGGTAATCGGGCAGCCGTTCTAAGTAAGAAAGAAAAAGTAGGATTTAGGAAGTTGGGAGCAGGCTGACTTCCGTCTTCATCCAACGTGGGTTCTACTCGCGAGCTTTGGTGTCGAGGATCAGCGTAATGGGGCCGTCATTCACCAGCGCTACGTCCATCATTTTGCCGAAGCGACCCGTCTGAATCGGCCTCCCGAGCGCTTTGGTGAGCGCTGTAATCAGCGCCTCATACAAAGGGCGGGCGACCTCCGGCTTGGCCGCGCGATGCCAGCTCGGACGCGTTCCTTTTCGCGTGCTGGCGAAGAGCGTGAACTGGCTCACGACCAGGATTCCACCGCCGCTCTCGCGCACAGAGAAGTCTAGAGCGCCATCCGGAGCTGACGCGTCCGCAAAGAGGCGCAAGTTCGCCACCTTGCTCGCAAGCCATTCCACGTCCGTTGCTGTGTCCTCTGGCTCAGCTCCCGCCAACACGAGCAGGCCGGCGCCGATCGACCCGACGATCTCGCCGTTGACGGTGACGGAAGCGGAACGAACTCGCTGAACGACAGCACGCATACTCGCGTCGCATCCTACTTATTCCGCCGCTTTTCGTAGAGCCTCATGATCGGTGCAACGGAGAGCCCGTGCACCGTGATCGAGGCGGCGATCACCGTAAGCACGATCGCAGTCAGCTGCTGAGCCAACGCCTCCGGCAGGCCGCGTTCATTGGCATACATGAGGTAGTAGATGGAGCCGATCCCGCGGATGCCAAACCACGCGGCCAGCGGCCGCTCGAGCGGTTTCGTATACACGCCGGCCATCCCCATCCACACTGCCAGCGGTCGGATCACCAGAAAGAGCAGCGGGGCAAACCAGAGCGCCTCGTCCGCCACATACACGTGGGTCAGCATCGCTCCGACGAGCAGCACCAGTCCCACCTCGAGCAGGCGCTCCAGTTGTTCATTGAAGCCGAGCACCGCGGTCGTCAGGTAAGTATTCCCGGCGTGGCCATCCTGCGGATCCGAAATCTCACCCCTTTTTTCCTCCGGCTGTGCAGGCTTTGCGACCGTATGCCGCCGGTCCATCCAGCTCATGGCCAGTCCAGCGGCGAAGACGGCGAGAAAGCCATACGTATGGATGAAAAGCGCCGCGCCGTAGGAGAGCGCGATTACGCCAAGGGTGAGCGATTCATCACGTCCGAAGGCCTCCTGACGATGGTGCCGCAGCCAGATCACCAGGCGCCCAATCAGAGCCCCGAAAAGTGCACCACACGCCAGGCCGCCGCCAATCGCCCAGAGGACATCCACGGCCACCCACCTCCAGCCCCAATCACCGATCTCGTGCAGGCCAAGCAGCCCCAGCCCGAGCATTACAAACGGGAAGGCCGTGCCGTCGTTCAGCCCGGCCTCCGCTGTAATATTGAAGCGAAGCTGATCCCGATCCCGCGCGCCCTCCAGCTGCACCTCCGAAGCGAGCACTGGATCGGTCGGTGCGAGCACCGCGCCGAGCAGAATCGCCGCGCCGATCGGCAAACCGAGCAGCCAGACGCCAACCGCCGCGACGAGTGCAACGGTGATAGTCATCGAGGCAAACGCCAGCCGCAG
>DASVRY010000602.1:0-1593 GCA_036388395.1 Chthoniobacteraceae bacterium | reverse complement strand
TGGAATGTGCGCATCCCTTTCGCGTCGAGCTGACGTTCTTCGATCTTCAGCAGATCCGCCCATTTCAGCGCCCAGAAGTCCGCAAACTCCGGCCCCGCCAGCAGGCGGTCGACGAGGCGCGCGCGCTTGTCCGCTGCGAGGTCGGCAAGGAAGGCCCGCGCTTCAGCGGCGTCCGGCACGAGACCCGTGAGGTCGAGGTACGCGCGCCGGAGGAAAATGTCGTCAGCGCATTCCGGTGAAGGATTCACCCGGAGCTGCTGGGCCTTGGCGAAGACATGCGGATCAATGAAGTTGCGCTCCGCGACCGGGTGCCACAGGAAATCCGGACGCGCCGGAACGAAGGCCAGGCGCACCGGCACTTGCTGCTCCAGGAACCGAACGAGCACCGTGGCTTCTCCGCTTTTCTCGCGCGTCACGAGACCGGTGGGCGAGACTTTGATGATGAGGTTGCTTGGTTCGTAAACAGCAAGGCGGGTGATGTCTCGTGTGGAGCCGTCGGCGAAAGTTGCCGTGGCGCTCAACTGCACTTCTGCCGCCGGTTCGAAGACCACGCTCTCTGGTGGCGTGACGGTGATCTTCACCAGCCTGGGTGCGGTCGCACCGGTGTCTCGTGCGCCGTCGTGGAGCCACTCGAGAATGGCTGCATGCTCCGGCGAGCCGGGGGTGATCCGCTGGCCACCTTCGTGTGCGACTGTGGCCGTGGCTTTCAACAGGAGCAGGCTTTTCTCCGGCTGAAGGAGATTGATGCGGCGCCCACCCTGATCCCGGGTCAACGCCTGCCAATCCAGATCCGGATCCTGCCCGCGGAGCGACAGTTTCAGCCCAGCCTTTCCGTTTCCGTTCCCGTGGCAGCCACCGACGTTGCACCCGACCTTTGAAAGCACCGGCATGACATCCCGGCGGAAGGTGATCTCCGGCTCCACGTCCGCTGCCAGAGCCGCTCCTGTGCACAACGAAACCACCGCAGCCGCAGTGGCCGCGGTGCTCCTGCAAAAAAAGGTGAATCCGGCGGACGGCAACATCTGGGGGTGAGCTCCTAAAGTGGAACCCTTTGGCTGCGAGAACCATAGAGAACTTTTCCCTCCAGGTCGCTGCTTTCTCGCAGAACGTCCGCAGCGCCAGAGCCCTATGGCCAGTTCCCTTCTCCCTTATCGCTGCATCAATGCTGATGCCCTTGGTGCTCGTCTTCGCCCGGCCAGCGGGCGAGGGATTCTTCGTGGAAGTGGCGGGTGCGCAAGAGTCGCCGGAGTACGCCGTAACGAGGGCTGAAGAGGAACGCGAGAAAGAAGATGCTGCCCAGTACGAGCACGATCCCGGCGCCCGAAGGGAGGTTCGGGATGTGGTAGGATAGCAGCAGGCCAGCGACGGAGCCAAACAAGCCGATCACTCCCCCGCCCCAGAGCATCGCGGGAAAGCTATCTGTTAGCAGATAGACTGTCGCGGCTGGTGCAAGGAGCAGGCCGACCATGAGAATCACGCCCACGGCCTGGACGGATGCAGTCATCGTTAGCACGAGGAGAATTGTGAGCACCACATTGAGCAGACCCACGCGAACGCCCTGGCTCCGGGCGACGATCGGCTCGAACAGCGACA
>DASVRY010000601.1:0-2832 GCA_036388395.1 Chthoniobacteraceae bacterium | reverse complement strand
GAACGACTTCAATGCGGAACCTAATCGGAATTACGCTCGGCGACGCAGCGGGCATCGGGCCGGAAATCGTGCAGGCGGCACTTGCCTCCGGAAAGCTCGAAATCGGGTTTGATTACGAGGTGATCGGCGATGAGAGCGGTGCTGTTTTAGGTCAGCCGAACGCAGCTACGGCACTGGCAGCAAGCAAGGCGCTTGAAGAGGCGGTGGCGCGAGCGCTTCGCGGCGAACTTGCCGCAGTGGTTACAGGGCCGATTCACAAGTTCCGCACTCAGGCCGTTGGCTTTGCCTTTCCCGGCCAGACGGAATTCTTCGCCGCCCGCTGTGGGGTCGAGGACTTCGCAATGCTGCTCACGGGCGGTGCATTGGCGGTTGCGCTGGTTACAGCGCACATCCCTCTGCGGCGCGTGGCGGATGAACTGCGTCAGTTGGAGATCGTGCGTGTCGGCTCGCTCTTTGCCGAGTTTCTCCAGCTTCGCCTCGGACGCGTGCCGAAGATCGCTGTCGCTGGACTCAATCCTCACGCCGGCGAATCCGGCGCGCTCGGCTGCGAGGAGATTGAGATCATTGCCCCTGCGGTTGCGACGCTGCAGGAGAAGTGGCAGAGCCGCGCTGAATTTGACGGGCCGATCTCCCCGGACACGGTTTTCCACCGTGCGGTGGGCGGCAGCTTCGATGGCGTGCTCTGTATGTATCACGACCAGGGCCTTATCCCTCTGAAGCTGCACGCCTTTGATCAAGGGGTGAACGTGACGCTTGGCCTTCCGTTCCCGCGCACCAGCCCAGATCACGGCACCGCTTTCGAAATAGCCGGTCGCGGCATTGCGCGTCCGCACAGTATGATTGCCGCAATCAACCTCGCCGCGGAGTTGGTGCAAAAACGCCGCGCCTTGCGGTAGTCTGCGGGTCCCGTCATGGACGCCTCTGCATCAGTCGTTCACAAGTACTGGAAGGTCTTCGAGATCGGCCTGCAGAACACCTTCGTCTACCGGTGGAATTTTCTCCTCCGATCCTTGTTCAGCGTGGTTCCGCTGCTTGGCACGGTCTTCATCTGGCGGGCGCTTTTCGATGAACGCGGCTCCTCCATCGGCGGCTACGAGTACGAGTCGATAATCTTCTATTTTCTCCTGACGATCCTCGTGGATAATCTCGTCACGCCGACGGAGGACGAGTGGCAGATCGCCGCGGATATCCGCGATGGTCGGATCAGCTCCTTCCTGGTCAAGCCGCTGAATTATCTCACCTACCGGATCAGCCTCTATGCTAGCTACCGGCTGCTCTACACGGCGGTCACAGCAATTCCGATCGGAATCATGTTCTGGTTCTTCCGAGACTATCTGCGAGCCCCGGAGCATGCATGGACCTGGGCTGCCTTCGCCCTCTCCACAATCATGGCGGGCGCGATCCAATTCTTCATCGCCTATTCGCTGGCGATGCTCGCCTTTTGGATCCTCGAAATATCCACGGTCGTGTTCATCCTTTACTCATTCGAATATTTCCTTAGCGGGCAGATCTTCCCACTCGATATCATGCCGGGCTGGCTGCAGGGCTTCGTCAAATGGTCGCCTTTCACCTACGAGATCTTCTTCCCCGTGCAGGTGTTTCTCGAGCGGGTGCAAGGGCGTGAGCTCGCCACCGGGTTCGCCATCCAAGCGGGATGGGTGGTAATCACCTGGCTGATCGCCCGACTCCTCTGGGCGCGTGGGGTGCGGCAATACCAAGCCGTGGGCGGCTAATCGACTCGGCCGCGTTCTTCCTATCGTAATCCGTGCGCCGCTATCTCGAGATCTATTGGCTGATGATCCGCAACTCGCTGATCCGCGAGATGAATTTCAAGGCCAACTTCCTCCTCTGGATGATCGTCGAACTGCTCTGGTTTCTCGGGCAAATGGCGTTCATTGAAGTGATCTTCGGCTATGTCGACCAGATCGGCGATTGGTCAAAATGGGAGGTCGTGCTGCTCGTCGGCACGCATCAGCTGATCGGGCAGATCTTCCAGGCGTTCTTCTATGTGAATCTCGCCAATCTCCCCGAGTTTGTCCGCACTGGGAAACTCGACCTGATGCTCGTCCTCCCGGTGGATGCGCAGTTTGCCGTCTCCACGCGCCAGTTTGGGCTCGATAATATCGTCAACGCGCTCGTCGGTGTTGGAATCGTCACCTTTTCACTGATCAAGCTCGGGATCGTGCCGCGTGCGGATCAGATCGTGCTCTACATCATCGCCGTCGCGCTCGGCGTGACGATTCACTATTCGATCATGTTCGCCCTTTCCACGATGAGCTTCTGGATCGTCCGCGCTCAAGGCCTCATCTACGGCTACTTCAACTTGTTTAACATCGCGCGCTATCCCGATGTGGTCTTCCGCGGCGCCTTTCGGGTGATCTTCAGCTACGTCATCCCGGTGATCATCGTGGCGAATGTTCCCGCGCGAATCCTCACCCGGGCGGTTGATTCGCCGTTCCACGGGTTACTCCAGATCGGCATCGTTGCGGTCGTCATCGCGCTGGCGACACGGGTCTTCTGGGGCTTTGCCCTGCGGCGCTATTCCAGCGCCAGCTCATAGACGAATAGCTCGATTTACCCCTTGCACCCTGCACTCGAAGCCATTAAGTAACGCGCCTCATTTTCCCTAAAGACTCCCGGTTTCCTTTCTCTCCACCCCCGCCTGCCATGCCGAATTCCAAACCCGCAAAGCCCTCCACCAAAACAGCCAAAGCCGCTTCCGCGAAGGACGAAGTGCAGGCTGAGGTTTCTGAGGAGACTGCGCCGAAAGGAAATGGCAAAGCGGCCAAGCAGCCGCACCCACAGTCGTTCCTCGTGGAAGACAAGCGCGCC
>DASVRY010000600.1:0-2288 GCA_036388395.1 Chthoniobacteraceae bacterium | reverse complement strand
GGAATTGAACGGCAGCACAGCTCGCACCTGCACTTCAACGACGGATTTGCTGCTCATGCGCGCACAAGGTACTCGCGCCCGGGAAAAGCCTCAACCCCAACTTCATCGCAAGTTGCTCGTTCTGACGGTTTGCTCCTCTCCGGATCGTGAATTTTTCCAATCCGTCTATTGCATTCGTGAACGGCGTTTTTAGACTCCGCGCCATGCAGCAACCCTGGGACATTCCCGCCGCCACATCCCTCTACAATATCGACCGCTGGGGGACTGGCTATTTCTCCATCAACGAGCGCGGGAACATCCAGATCTCTCCGACCCAAGATCCGGCCACGCCGATCGATATCATGGAGGTGATTGCCGCCGCTCGCGAAGAGGGGCTCGGCTTCCCGCTCGTGCTGCGTTTCCAGGATCTGCTCCGCCATCGGGTGGAGACGATCAACAAAGCTTTTCAAGCAGCGATCGAGCAATTTGCCTACAAGAGCGTTTATCGCGGCGTCTTCCCGATCAAGGTGAACCAGCTGCGTGAGGTCGTGGAGGAGATCATGGATTCGGGCAAACCGTTCCACATGGGCATCGAAGCGGGAAGCAAGCCGGAGCTGCTCGCGGCGCTGGCGATCCATCGGGACTCTGAAGGAGTGATCATCTGCAACGGCTACAAGGATTCGCTCTTCATCCAGACGGCGCTGCTCGGCACCAAGCTGGGTAAAAAGGTCGTGCTCGTGGTGGAGAAATTTGAGGAGCTGCAGCAGATCCTTCAGGTCTCGAAGGAAGTCGCGGTTGAACCGATGATCGGCGTCCGCGTGCGGCTCGCCGCGAAAGGCGCTGGCAAGTGGGCAACGAGCGGCGGCGAAAATGCGAAGTTCGGGCTCAGCACGTCGGATCTTGTGCGCGCAAGTGAACTGCTCAAGAAGGAGGGACTCGCGCATTGCCTGAAGCTGGTCCACTTCCACGTCGGCTCGCAGGTGCCGGATATCGGCACGATCAAGCGCGCGGTGCGTGAAGCGGCGCGCTTTTACTCGAAGCTCGCGAAGATGGGACACGAGCTCGGCTACCTCGATGTTGGTGGCGGCCTGGGTGTTGATTACGACGGCTCCCGCACCGCCTTCGACAGCTCGACCAATTACAGTCTCCAGGAATACGCGCGCGATATCGTCTATAACATCGCCGACGTTTGCGACTCCGAGAAAGTCCCGCACCCGATCATCGTTAGCGAGAGCGGCCGCGCGATTGTGGCTCACCACTCCATCCTTGTCGTGGAGGCCTTTGGTTCGATCGAGAAAGACGCGGCCCCCTCGATCATCGATTCCGCGGAAAACGATCCGAAGCTGCTCGCGGACATTCTCGATACAAAGAAGAACCTCTCGCGTCAGAACCGCATGGAGTCACTGCACGATGCGCAGCAGATTAAGGAGCAGGCGCAATCGATGTTCGACCTGGGTCTCCTGGAGCTGGAGAGCAAGGCAAAGATAGAGACGATCTACTGGCAGATCGCGCGGCAGATCGTGGACTTCTGCGCCGGCATGAAATATGTGCCGGACGAGGTGAAGGCGCTGGAGGTGGCGCTTGGCGATCAGTATGTCTGCAACTTCAGTGTTTTCCAGTCGTTGCTCGACCATTGGGCGCTCGGTCAGCTCTTCCCGGTGATGCCGATTCACCATTTGGACCGTTTTCCCGATCGTCAGGCGACGCTCGTGGATATCACCTGCGACTCGGACGGCAAAGTGAGCAAGTTCATCGATTTGGATGACGTGAAGGAGACGCTCCCGCTGCACAAGCTGCGTCCAGGTGAGCCATACTATATAGGTTTCTTCCTCATGGGCGCCTATCAGGACATTATGGGCGATTTGCATAACCTCTTCGGCCGGGTGAACGAGGCTCATATCTTCCTCGAGGAAGATGAGGAGAGCGGCTGGTACATCGAAGAAACGATCGAAGGCAGTACGATCAGCGAAGTGCTCGGGCTTACGCAGTGGGACAAGAACGAGCTAACCCGGCAGGTGAAAGCGCAAGTCGACGCAGCGATCAAAGGCAACCGCCTGAAACCAACGGAAGCGATGAAGCTGCTCGCCAATTACGAGAAAGGTCTGAAGGGCTACACGTACCTGCAGATCAACCCAAACGGGAACGGCAACGGAAGCGGCGGATCGAAGTAGCTCGTCTCAACTACGCCACTTCGAGCAGTTAAGCATCGCTCGCTTGCGACCGGGTCTTTCGACTTCGCTCAGGATAACTGGGAGGAGAGTGCCCCTGCGCGTTCGCGGAAGGCGCGCGAGACAGCGACGTATTTGTCG
>DASVRY010000599.1:0-3365 GCA_036388395.1 Chthoniobacteraceae bacterium | reverse complement strand
GCCATCGTATTGTGTCGGGCCACTCTCGAGAGAGCTGTCGATCACCCGCCAATGCATGTAGTGCGTCCGGAGCGACAGCGCGCCGGCGAGTTCATAAAGGCGGTATGTCATCGCCTCCTCCACGCCGGCCATCCCGCGATGCACTGCTGCCCAAGGTGAGGCACATGCGTCGATAGGGAAAGAGTTCCAGGTTTCCTTGTAGAGGTTACCCCAATTATCGCGTACATGAACGTCGCGGGCGCGGTTGAAAGAAAGCGCCCACTTGTTTTTTCCACTCACATAAGTCGAGCCGATCCCACGATTGCGGAAGGTAATATGGTCATAAACGTTCCCTTCGTAAATCACCGTCCCATTGAAATGCTGGCCGTTGTATGCGGAGTCATATTGCGAGTTGGTTACATCGGCGGAGTTTGCCACCAGATGCCATGTCTGCATTCCGGCCAACAGTGCGGACGGGAAGGTCTGTACAATGCCTCGGCTCCCAGCCGCGCCAGGCTGCACCGCTCCGTTCCAGTTTGGGACGCCGTTGTAAGTAAAATAGGCGAAGTTTGGTTGCTCATCGTCGGCATACGGCACGCGTACCGACGTTCCCAGCGCATCCGCTGCGGTGATCCTGTAGCGCGTGAGCCTTCGATGAGTCTGCAACGACGCCGGCAGCACAGCAGAGAACGTGTCGTCCCGGGCGACGAGATCACCATTCGTTCCATCATCTCGCATCGCAAGGGTCGTCCAGGAGGTGGCATAAGCCGAATCGCTAAGCCGAATATAACTACCTGGATCCACGAGCTGGTAGGAGAGTGAAACGGAAGCAACACCTTGAGGGTCGGTGACTTTAGCGCTGATGGTGACTGGGACGTCTGCAGCCGGCTGCGTGGGGGCATGCGCTACCTGTCGGATGGCTGGGGGAGCGCTCTGGGAGAATACAGAGTTTTGTGCAGCAGGGCTTCCATTCTGAGCACTAGGTCGACCGAGTTCCGCATCGAAGAAGAAGTCCGAGCTGCTCAAGGTGCCATTGAAAGCCTGAACCGCGAGAATGTTTGATCCGGCGACGAGAAGGCTCTCGGAATTCGGAACGGCGATTTCGGTCCATCCGAGCGGTGGTTCGGTTGCGTTGGTGATTGTCATCCCCGCACCGTTGAAGGTTGGTGCAGCTCCGTCGGCCCGCACCCGTGCGATCTCCACGCCATTCAGCCACACGATACACCCGTCGTCGCAACGGACGCGTAAGTGCAGGGAACCGGAGGTCTGACCAGCCGCCACGGTGAACGGTCGGCGCATGAAGATGCTGCGGTAGCTGCCACTCATGTCGGAGAGCGTGGTGCTGACATCGCTATTTCCCGAATCCCCGTCGATGTCTCCATATCCGATCGGCATGCGCGCGTTCGCGATCCAGGTGCCATCCTCCACATAAGCTACGGCTCGCCAATTCTCTGCCGGAGTCGATGCCTCACTGGTCCCTTTGCGGTAATGCCACTGACTATCTCCCGCGCTTAGAAGCGGCGGAACGGCGCCCGATGTTCCTGCGGTCCGCCAGGAGCCACCGAGGTCATTATCGAGCCCGGGGTTGATAAGCTCAATCGAACCACCACCACCTTTCGCCATGGTCGGCCACGGAAAGCCGATACCATAGCTAACTTCATCGCGAAGAGCGATGCTGGAGTCCTGCAGGCGAAGACGTTCTCCTCGATTGCTCAGCGAACCCGTAAACACGCCATGGGGAGCAACACTGAACTCTGCCTGAAAGGCTGCGGCGTTCTCCGCGATCACATAGTATCCGCCTGCGGCGATGACTGCATTAGCAGGGAAAAGGTAATCGATTCCGTCGCTCACCCGCCATCCACCGACATTTACCGGCTCCGCGCCTGAGTTGTGGATCTCGATAAATTCGAGCGGCTTGGTGCGGTCACTGGGATCGTAGTGGATCTCGTTGATGAGGACTTCACCCTTCAGGATGGAGACTGCTCCACAGAGCAAAAGTGCAAACCAGGCGGAGAAGATCTTCATCAAGTGGGGCGGTATCAATACTCACTACCACGCAGCCGCGTCGTTTGGGGAATTACGCCTGCAGGGGGGAGAGTGCCAACTGAAGGCGTTTCCCGGCAGTTATCAAGGTAGTTCGCGACGCGCGGTGCCTGCAGCACGTCCCTACTTCCCTGAATGGCTCAGTCGTTGCGTTCGAAGCGCATCTTGAAACACGGATCGCAGATCGGATGCTTATGCGCATCGGTAAGGCCTTTGCCGCAACGACGGCAGCGACGAACGCTCTTCTTCTTCAGCGAATTCGAGATGAACTGATTCGCTGCCGAAGCGACCGCCAGCGCTTCCTCATAGTCTGGGAAGAGTTCTGGCATGCGATGATACATCCAGCGATACGCCGCGATGAGCCGGACACGGCCCTCTGCGTTCTGCAGGGCGGTTGGCGAACTCGTGCTCCCTTCCGCCGGGAAAATCGGACCGCGCGGCATCGGGGAGGGGATCTCTTCTGCCACTGCGGCGACCCATTGTCGCCAGACGCGCACGTGATCGCCACTGCGGGTGTCGATTGGGCAGGCGCAGAGCGCGAATTGCGTCGTTAGCGGGAGACTGAAGTCGCCGATCTGGCCCGCGAGTTCGCGCATCGAGGAGACATCGGCTTTGCGGAAAAGGTCCGTGTCGCCGGGTAGCGCCGCAAAGCAATCGAGCAGCGCAGGTAGATCGTTGCGCCCGGTTTCCTGAGCGAGGAAGTCGAGCATCTTCATGTGCGGCGCGATTGGCGCCACGATCGGCAACGGCTGGGACTCTGCCGCCATCGCGGCGCGGATGTGCTCCAGATCCCGCTCGTTCAGCGCAGTCACCACGCCGGCCTCGTGCATGCCGTAGCGGCCGGCGCGGCCGGCGATCTGACGGATCATCGAATCAGCTAGGTGCACTTCTTTCTCCCCGTCCCATTTGATGAGAGTCGTGAAAACCACCGTTTTCACGGGGAGATTCAGACCCATGCCAATCGCGTCGGTGGCCGAGACGATGTTGGCTTCGCCGGTGGCGAACCGCCGTGCTTCCTCGCGACGAACCTCTGGCGCCAAGGCGCCGTAAATGACCGCGCAATCCGTTGCGCCAAGGGTCTGCTTCCATGCGAGTACATCACGTCGCGAGAAGGAGATGAAAGCGGTGCCGGGTTCCGGCTTTTTGTTGGGATTGAGCGGCTCTGTAGCGACTTCGAGCGGTGTGGGGCGCTCTGTGCGCTGCATTTCGAACGGCTCGCCGAGGCGGGTCGCCACCTCGCGAAGGACATTCTCCGCATCCGGGGAACCGACCAGAATGACGAGCTTCGCATTCACCCCGACGATCGCCTGGGTCCAAGCCCAGCCGCGTTCGCGGTCCGAGAT
>DASVRY010000598.1:0-1819 GCA_036388395.1 Chthoniobacteraceae bacterium | reverse complement strand
TCTACGAGCTCGCAGCTCGCCGTCATCGTTACGATCCGCGCGGGACTGTCCGTGATTTTGTGCGCGAGGCCGGTTTCGTTCATCAGACCGTGAACCGGTCGCCGAAGATGACGGCGAACTGGGTCTTGGCTTCGAACCACTCGCGTGGAGGCCGCTTCCATTCGTCGGCCGCCTGATTGAGAACGAGGTATAGCAGCTTCATTGCGGCATCGTCACCGGGGAAGTGGCCTCGGGTGCGGACCGCGCGCCGGATCTTGGAGTTCAGGGCCTCGATCGCGTTGGTGGTGTAGATGATCCGCCGCACGCCCTCGGGGAAGGCGAAGAAGGGGATCACCTGGTCCCAGTGGCGCCGCCAGCTTTGAGTGATCGCAGGATATTTCCGGCCCCAATGCCCTTCCTCGAACGCGTCCAGCGCCACCAGGCCGGCCGCAGGCGTCTCTGCGCGATAGACGCTGCGCAGCCCCTGGGCGATGGCTTTGCGGTCCTTCCAGGAGGCAAAGCTCATCGAGTTGCGGATCAGGTGGACGATGCAGGTCTGGACGATCGTCTGCGGGAAGACCGCATTGATCGCCTCGGGAAAGCCCTTCAGACCGTCGACGACCGCGATCAGAATGTCGGCGACGCCGCGGTTCTTGAGCTCGTTCATCACCCGCAGCCAGAACCTGGCGCCCTCGGTCTGCTCGATCCAGATGCCGAGAATCTCCTTGGTGCCATCCGGCAGGATGCCGAGCGCGATGTAGACGGCCTTGTTGCGAACAAAGCCTTCGTCGCGGATCTTCACCCGGATGGCGTCGAAGAAGACCAGCGGATAGCAGGCGTCGAGCGGCCGCCCCTGCCATTCGGCAACCGCTTCCAGAACCGCGTCGGTGATCGTCGAGATCAGGTCCGGCGAGACATCGATGCCGTACAGCTCCTCCAGATGCCCGCGGATCTGGCGAACGCTCATGCCGCGCGCGTACATCGAGATGATCTTGTCGTCGAAATCGGGAAAGCGGCGCTGATACTTGGCGATCAGCTTCGGATCGAAGGAGCCGGCCCGATCGCGCGGTATGTCCAGCGTCAGCTTCGATGTGCTCGTCAGCACCGTCTTCTTCGACGAGCCATTGCGCCGGTTTACGGCGCCTTCGGCGCTTTGGTTCTCAAGATGATCGTCCAGCTCCGCTGAAAGCATCCGCTCGGAAAGCGCCTTCTTCAGCTCGTCCAGCAACCCGTCCTTCGCAAACAGCTCCTCCGGAGCACGCCCCGCCAGCAGCTGGTCCAGTACCTCTTTGTCGATCGCCATATCGATGGTCCTTTCTCATCCATCATATGGCCTCACGCACAAAACTTCCGACAGTCCCGCTTTCATCGATGCGCCGGCTAAGCTCAATCCGGCGGTGGCTCCTCATCTTAAACGTATCCGGCCCGAGACGCCGACGCTCGGCAAAGCCGAGGGATCGCCAAAACCGTTCGCCCCTTTGGTTCGCCTCGAGCACGGCCAAACGGATCTCACGGGCTCCCCGCGCTGTCGCCCAGTTCTCAATCGCCGAATAGATCGATCGGCCGAGGCCCCCACCTCGCTGAGTAGCATCCACGATCATGAAACCGAGATACCATTTACCATCAACTGGGTAATCGCGCAGTATCGCCGCAATTGCATCCAAGCCGTCATCGCCCCTCCAACCCCAAACGGTCAGATCCTGGATGTTCTTCTCAGGAGGCACGTCGTTGAAAAGCTCGTGGGCACTGGCGAGGGTGGGCACGACGCCGTCTTGCAGAAGGAAGTATTCCCTGCAGCGCTCATAGAGCCTCACCACCTCCGAGGTGTCCGCCTCCGAAA
>DASVRY010000597.1:0-6295 GCA_036388395.1 Chthoniobacteraceae bacterium | reverse complement strand
TCCCGTCTCGCGCACCGTCCCAAGCACGAGCGACGGGAACCGCGTGGCCTTGCCGTGAAACGCACCGAGCTGCTGATCGAGCGAGGTTAACGTCTTTGCGTTTGTCGGAGTGTTCAGGCCCGTCAGCATGCAGGAGCAGGAGCCATGACCACCGCTATAGGCGGTGAGGCCGGTCAGCACTGTGCAGTCGTCCTTGTAAGGTGCGAGTGGCTGGAGCGGCTTCGTGAGCGTGTAGTTGCGCCCAGTATCGGGTGGTGTGAACCCACGGATCTCCAACCCGAGTCCCCAGTAGGTGAACATCGAGCGCCGAGGGATCTCGCTTACTGCCATGGAGCCAGCAGTCGTGAGGCTCTTCGCATTCACGCTCATCACTTCCAACCAAGGCAGGGCGACGCACGCGCCGAGACCTTTGAGGAAAGTACGGCGGCCGAGGCGCCAGTTGTTTGTCTGGATGTTCATAGTGATACTTGGGTTACTTGGTTTGGAAGAAGGAGCTGGCGACCGTCGCCTGGATGATCTCTTGCATGGCGAAGTTGTTCTTACTCGCGTGAGCGATGATCTGCTCAACCGTGAGGTGATCCGAATAGCTCACCGGACGCCCGAGCGAATAGCAGAGTAGCTTCTCGGTGAAGCCGCGGGCGAAAGCCTCCTTCTCCGCGAGGAGCGCCGCTTTGAACTCCTGCACGCTCTTGAAGGCGCGGCCGCTGGGCAGCGTGCCACTGACATCAAGCACCGGATCCGAGTCATTGCCGCGCATGCCCTCACCGTTCTGGCGTTCCCGCCACAGACCCGTGGCATCGTAGTTCTCCAAGGCGAGCCCAAATGGATCGACCTTGGTATGGCAGCTTGCGCAATTCTCCGACATCGCATGTTGCTCGAGCCGCGCACGCACGCTGAGGTTCTTGTCCTTGATCGCCGGCAGATCACCGGCGTTTGGCGGCGGCGGTGGCACTGGCCGATTCCACAAAGTGTCTAACACCCAGGTAGCACGTCGCACGGGCAGAGTCCGCGTGCCGTCAGCTAGATAGGTCATAATCCCAGCCATGCCGAGCACACCACCACGTTTGCCATCCGCAGGCGCTGCGACCCGGCGGAAGTTGTCCCCCTCCACCCCAGAGATCTCGTAGTGCTTGGCCAGCCGTTCGTTCACCACGACAAAGTTGCTGTCGATGAAAGAGGTGAGCGACAGATTATTCCGCAGCACTTCCCGGAAGAACTCCAGCGGCTCCCGCTTCGAACTATCGCGAAGCGCATCATCGTAATGGCGATAGAAGTCCCGGTTTGGCGGCGTTCCGTTGTCGAAGTTGCGCACACCGAGCCACTGTCCAGCGAAGCTCCGCACGAACTCATTGGCCTTCGGATCTGCGATCATCCGCTGCACCTGGGCGCGGAGCACTGTTGGATCCTTCAACGCGTCCTGCGCAGCGAGAGAATAGAGGGTGTGATCCGGCACGCTGCTCCAGAGGAGATAAGAGAGGCGGCTCGCCATCTGCCAACCGTCGACTCGCTGCGGACCCACCCCTGGCTTGGGCTCGGCCACCGCCACCTGTGGGCTTTCACTGCCGAGGTAGAGGAAAGCAGGCGAGCATAGGACATTCTTGATCCCCTCGCGCACTGCAGCCGTAAAATCCAGGTTGCGTTCCGCCTTCGCTTTCAGGGTCCAACTTACCACCCGCTCCACTTCGTCAGGTGTGGTATGGCGGCGATAAGCGCGCGGGAGGAAACGCGCGAAAATTTCGCGGATGTAGCCATCGTCGGTGCGCTTCTCTCCGTCGAAGAATATGCCCGCACGTCCCTTGGGGGGCCATTCGACGATCGGTCCCTCCCATTCCATTTTCCCAACCCAAAGACGTGGGAGCTTGGCCACCTCAACCTTTGGATCCCAGATATGATATGGCCCCTTGAAGTTCTTTCGGATGTCCATGGCGGCAGCCAGTGCTTCGGCAGACCGCTTCTTGATCTCGGCGATAACCTCAGGCGGTTTGCCTTCCTTGTTCGCTCTTTCGAGTTCGCCCGCGATAATGATCGGTTTCCAGTTCACCGTCTCAAAATCAGGGTTCACCTTCGTGACGCCCTTATCCCCGTTGTCCCAACAAATATTGAATCCTCGGTTCATTCCGGGAGGGCCCTGCTGAAGGTAAACCTTGAACTCGTAGGTCTTAGGGGCGTTCAGGGGTGCATCGATAACGACGCTTTGCATCACCTCCACCGGGCTCCCGTGGCAGTATTCAAAGTCGAGCTTGATCTGCTTCATCGCCTCGGCCCCAGAACCCGGGTGAGCGCCTGCCTGGACACGAATCTTGTACCAGCCATCCCGTGTCACACCCTTGTTGGCCCATTCCCAAGCGTGGAAAATACTCCGACGATTGGGATGCCGATGATTTGTCGGGCCTGAAAGGTATTCCACTCCGCCGTTTTTCACCGAGAAGAAGAGCGGCCCGTGCGGAACGTAGTTCTTCGCACCTGGCTTGCTCGGATCTTCCAGACCGATGCCATAGAGCGGCTCCTTGAGCCCAGCGGCAAACCCGGGTGCGGGGTTATCGTCCACCACCTCCCCCTTCTCGTTCTTCCATGAGACCCCGATGCCGTGGATGTATTTGCCCAACGTGGAATCCCATTCCAGCTTCACTGTCTCGGGCTTCTCAAGAAATACAGCTTCGCCGAGAACCAGATCGGCCACAGCCATATACTGCGAAAGCTGACCTTCATCCATGAAGAGCCCCGCTGCTCCGCGATCGAAGCCGCCGACCTTGCCGTCCGCTGGCAGCTCTTTCTCGATGCGGCGGACATAGTTCTCTTCCAGCGCGAATAGATCGCGAACCGTATTGGCGTATTCCACGCGGTTCATCCGACGCAGCGGCACTCGCCCGCCTGCGCCTTGGGCCATCTTCGTGGTTAGCTCCAGCTGCTGCGCAACCCATGACGAAACCGCGAACGCCATCTTTGGGTCCGGCCGCGCCTTCTTCTTCGGCGGCATCTCACCTGAGTTGATTTTGTCCATCACCTCTTTCCAGAGGCCCGCATTGTTGCCCTCCGTGAAATTCGTGCCGAGCGTATCAAGACGAAAGCCGGCGCGCGCCGTGTCTTCGTCATGGCAATTCATGCAGTGCTCATCCAGGAAGGGCTGGATTGCTGTCTTGAACGGGTCCGGCGATGCGGCTGCGGTCACAGTCGCCGCAGCGAGGATGGTGCAACTAGTGATGAGGTTTCGAAAGCGGGTCATACGGGAAAGAATGGAGGCGGCGAAGAGATCGGGGGCGCTATTCTCAAGCGATAAAACCCGGTGCCTTACCTAATGTTAGCTACGGAACTGTATTATAATTAAGCTAATCCGGTAAGTGTTCCAGTCGCGTCCTGGAACTTGTCTGTCTCTACACCCATCTTCTGAGTGACAGTGAGCAGAACGTTGGAGAGGGGAGGATGTTTCTCTGGGTCGTGGCCGATGTGCTGGCCGTGCTTCAATCCCCAGGCGCTACCACCAGCGACAATCAATGGGAGGTTCTTCGGTGAATGATCGCCGCGCTCTCCGCTGTTCATGCCGGAGCCATAAACAACCATCGTGTGGTCGAGCATGCTGCGTCCGCCTTCCTCCGTGGACTTTAGGAATGTGAGAAAGCGGGAAAGCCGCGCGAGATAGTCGCGGTCGACCTGTCCAAGCTTCTTGAGCATGCCGGCGTCACCGCCATGGTGGGACAGTTCGTGGTGATTTTCCCCACCGGGTGCATAGCCGCCTGCTTCACGCGCCCATTCAAAGGTAATCACACGAGTGGTATCGGTGAGGAAGGCGAGATAGCTAATCTCAAGCATCACATCGAGCCACATAGGACGATCGTGGGCGTCACCGGGTTTGCTATTGAGCTGTAATCCGGTGCTGTCGACTTTCGGTTTCGGCACGTCCACCCAGTCAACCTGTCGCTGCACCCGCAGCTCTGTTTCGCGGACACTAGCGAGGTATTCGCCGAGCTTCTGCTGATCGATTTTTCCGAGCTTCCGCTCGAGGGCTTTCGCCTCGCCGAGCACATCGTCGAGGATGCTGCGCTTCTCCGCATACCGCTTGAGCGTGGCTTCCCGCGAGCCGACATCGTCCGGCACAAAGAGCCGTTCGAAGAGGCGCTGCGGATTATTCTCGGTCGGCAATGGTGTGCCGTTGCGATCGAAAGCCAGCGTGTGGCTGTGCAACGCTCCGCCGGTACCGGAAAGATCGCCGATTTCCAATGATGGAAAGCGGGTCTGCATGCCAATCTTCTCGGCGATGACTTGATCGGCGGAGATCGTGTTCGTGTAGTCCTTGCCGGGGACCGCACGCAAATTGGCGCCAGTGAGCCAGGTATCCGCGCCAGAGTGACCTCCAGTCGCGTTCGGATGACCAAGCCCGCTGAGCACAGAGAAGTCCGAGCGGTGATCCTTCAGCGCGCCGAGCGTCGGCGAGAGTTCGTAGTTTGCGCCTTTCCCGCCGGGCATCCACTCCAGGATATTCACGCCATTTGGCACGTAGCAAAAGATCACGCGCGGGGTCGGCTTCGCGCCGGAAGCCGCCAGCGACTTGAAGGTGGAAGGCGCAGCGTGGAGCGACCGCGGAAGCATCGCCTCGAGGAGCGGCAGGGCAAGCGAAGCACCCAGGCCCCGCAGGACGGTGCGGCGCGAAATCGGCGTATGGAAGAGCGGGTTCATGGGTGGACTATTTGGTGGTGAAGAGGTCGGACTGAACGATCGTCAGAAGCAGCGCGCGGAGCAGGTAGCGGTTCTTCTTCACGGCCGCAACCGACGCCCGAACCGCGGCACGATCGGAAAAACCGAGTTCGCGTCCGAGGCCGTAGGTATAAAGCTGCGAACTCAGCGCGGTGAGGAAGAGGTCCTCTTTCTGCATGAGCTGCGCCTGGAGTCCTTCGACTCCATTGAAGGCGGTGCCATCCGGCATCTTTGCGCTGGCATCGATGACTGGATCATTCTCATCGACGCGCCCCTCGTAGCCATGACCTTCCCGATCACGCCACTCCCCGGTGGCGTTGTAGTTTTCCATGGCGAGACCAAGTGGATCGATCTTGTTGTGGCAGCGTGCGCAGGAGGCGGCCTCGCGATGAATCTCCAGTCGCTGCCGAACGGTGGCTTTGTCGATGCCTGGCACTTTCGAAGCGATCTCGCCGACGTTCGCCACCGGCAACCCTGGGTCCTGACCGAGCAAGGTACGCAAAACCCAAACCCCGCGCACGACCGGTGAGGTGCGGGTGCCATTGGAGGTGATACTCTGGATCGAAGCTTGAGTAATCAGCCCACCACGATGGACCTCCGGTGGCGCCGGCACACGCCGGATCGCATCACCTTTCACACCGCTGATTCCGTAGAAACGCGCGAGCCGCTCATTGATTGTCACGAAATCGCTCTTCAGGAGATTGCGGAGATCGAGATCGCGCCGGAGGATTTCCGCGAAGAAGCCTTCAGTTTCCCGCACAATCGAGATCTCGAAATGGCGGTCGTATTGCGGGTAGAGATTCTTTACCGGCGGGTTCGTGCCGACCTTGCGCAAGCCCAGCCACTGCCCGGCAAAGTTCTTCACGAACGCATCGCTCTTCGGGTCGGCGATCATGCGGGTTGCCTGTGTTCCGAGCACCGCCGGCTTGAGCAGGTCGCCATTCGCCGCAAGGCGGAAGAGTTCATCGTCCGGCATGGACGACCAGAGGAAGTAGGAAAGGCGCGAGGCAAGCTCGTACCCATTTAGCTTGCGCGGGTGCTCCGCCGGCGCCTCGGGCTCTACGAGGTAGAGGAAATTCGGGGAAGCGAGCACCGCCGCAAGGGGGACTTTGATCGCCTCGACAAACGATGGCTTCTCCGCGCGGACCTTCTCATACAGAGCGAGCTTCGCCTCCACTTCGCCGACGCGGACCGGCCGCCGATACGCTCGCGTCATGAAGCGCGTGATGACTTCACGGGCGTATGCGCTTTCGTCTTTCTCCTTCACCGGCGAGTCGTGCAGCAGTCGCTTGTGGCTCGGTGGCGGCCAGCTCGGCTGAATCGGCCCCTCGAGCTCTAGCCAATCGACAAGCAAGGTAGGCCTGGCGAATTCGTCCTTGTCCCGATACTGCCAATTTTCCTGGCTCCGCGTCACCTCGTAGGCCTGGTCCAGCACGATCCCGGCGTCCTGAGCCGTGAAGTAAATTGGCACCTCGTAGACCTTCGGCGCTCCTTCAGGGGCATCGACGTCGAGCTCCGCCACGGTCCGCGGCGTGCCTCCGAGTGACTGCGTTACCTTCACGCGGGGCGGCCCATACTCATAGATCCGCGACGTTTCGAAGTGCTT
>DASVRY010000596.1:0-6157 GCA_036388395.1 Chthoniobacteraceae bacterium | reverse complement strand
CCTGCGGTTATTTGCAGGGTCGTTATAAAGAGCCTCCGCATGGCTTACCCAGGCATCGGTGTAGCCCGGGGTGGCAGCCGACAAATCCGCCCGGTGGAGCCAGGCAGCCGCGTAGATCATCGGGGGCATGTAGAGATTCGTCCGGTGCGGGTAATTCGCGATCGTGACCGGCTTGCCGTTGGTCATCCGCCGAGTCCCGGTCGTGGCGTTTCGGTTCGCGTCGCCCCAGGCAAAAACCTTCTTGGAAAGGGCTAGCAACTCGCCAGCGCGGGTCGCATTGCCATATTCCCGAAACGCAATGGAAGCAGAAGCCAATGCGTAGGACACCGCACCGGCGACATCAGCACCACCAGTCGTCGAGTCCACCCAGTAAGCGGGACGGAGCGATTGTGTGACGCCACCGATCTGGGTATCGAGCAGCTCGTTGGATCCAGCGGTGGTCCGGTCGTTGGTGATTGCCGGGTCATCGGTCGGGCTGTCTTTAAGCGCGCCCTTACCGCAGTAGATGCGTTCGATCTCCCCAGACTTATCCAACTGCACGATCCTGGTGAGGTAATCACTGATCTCGCTCACGCGATCCATCGCGATCTGGTATTGGCCGGTCTGAATATAAACATCCCGATATTTAGTGATGCTCCAGGTCAGCAGCGTGGCTCCAAAGGTATCGTCGATCGTCCAGATTACCCCGTCGCCTGCATCATACCATCCGCCCGTAAGATCACGGCCGACATCGGAACCATCGCGGGTCGCAGAGGGGCCGCGCCACTCCACCCGATGATCGATCGGCACAGGTCCTGAATGCTGGATCTCGTAGAAGAACAGGGATTTCTGAAACGCCTCCGAGTAGTTGTGGACCTGACCAAGCGAGGCCGAGGCCAGTAGGCAGAGACCGCAGGCTGGCAGGATGAGTTTGGAAAGCATGTTGGGGACTTAGGGCTGGGCTTGGCTTACTAACGACAACATCGCCCTCGGTTTCCCGGAGCACGGCAATGAGTTCTGCGCCGTTGACTCCATGCACCCAATCCGGCGGTGTGGACAACCGAGTTGGCATGCAACCGTTGCAGCTCATGGGATCCGATGAGTCACTCACCGCGTATCACCCTCGGTATCACTGCCACGTGCAGACATTCCCGTGGTCAGCGGACAGATGGCAGCTCGGAATTCAAGCAACTCTCCGGCCCGTGCGCGCCTTCCGTTCGTCGGTCCACCCGACGTATGGTGCGGCAAATCCGACGAGCAAGTCCGGCCGGAACACGCTGTCCCTACCGCGCTCTTCGCAGGCGGCGCTCTCCAGATCGACCCGCCGCAATCAGTTCAAGCGCATACTCGTTTCCCCTGCTGTCTCTAACAATGTGCGGGTCCCGCGCGAGGAGCTTCGCCACTGCCTCTACTTCCTAAGGCCTCAGCCTTCTGTCCTCCACCCCGCCCAAGGCGGAGAGCTTATCCTAGCCTCGCAATGGTGCAGTCGATCCTTTCTTTGGGAAGAAGCTCTGGATCGCGCCCACGAAAGTCAGCGTCCCGAGGCCCAATAAAAGCCAGGCAGCACCCCTCTTCCAAAGCGGCGGCACGTCCGAGAGCGCAAGGCTCGGCTCCGTGCCACGCATGAACTCGTCGATCAGAAGACTATCGTTCTTCCGGCCCCAGCTGAGTTCCGTCCGATTCGCGCCCGCGAACACCACGTGGAAATCGCGGCGACGCTTGCGATTTATCTTTGCCGAGTCGCGGCGGTCATCACGCACTGCATCATCCACCACCGACTTCGTCACCCCCTCGATTGTCTTCGAGAAGAACTGAGTTCCAGCGAAGTGGTTGGAGCCTGTGACTCGAAACGATCCGGTTTCGCTCCGCTCGAGCACCAGCCTCTGCTCGGTGCCCAACACCCATCCCGCACCTAGAAATCCAACCGCTAGAGCGGTCAGGAACATGAAGGCAAAAACAGGAGAGCCGGGCTTTGCCGGAACTGCATCGGGAGCATGGATCGACATGGACGCTTGTTTATCTCGTCGATAGTGAAACCACAACCCTTGCAAAGAAGAGTTGTTCGACTGGGTTGCCTTCCTGCGGCGTCCCTCCTCCGCCGCCGGTAACTCCGGGGACGAAGTCCGGCCTCCGACGGATGCGCTCCAGAGAGTTTGATAGAGCTCTGTTCAGTCGGCACGCAAATGCCTCACTAAATCGGCCGAGCGCGTCACCTCCTCCCGACGGACTCCAAGCTGCTCAACAACGATATCAGTCAGACGCTCCCACACTTGTGCGGCGTCCGTTTCCTTCCCGCGGTTCCGCAGCGCTCGCACGATGTATTCGTGCATATTACCCCGGACAGCCAAGCTCGCAGCGACCCCACCCGGAAGTTCGATGCCGAATTCCGCCTCAATGTTCATCACCAACTCGACGATCACTTAGCCAACAACGAGGACCTTTGTCACTCCCGCCGGATTACCGACGATATTGCTCGTCGCTGACCTTTTCCATCCAATCAACGGTCTTTCCATGAAGTGCTTCATGAATGGCAATATGAGTCAGTGCCGTAGTCGGCGTCGCCCCATGCCAATGTCTCAGGCCGGGCGGAAACCAAATCACGTCGCCCGGATGAATCTCCTCGATCTCGCCACCTTCGCACTGCGCCCAGCCGCAGCCGGCGGTTACAATCAGCGTCTGGCCCAGCGGGTGCGTGTGCCACGCGGTGCGCGCGCCAGGCTCGAAGGTGACACTCGCCCCATTGGCCCGCGCCGGTGCACTCGCCTGAAACAGCGAATCGATCCGCACCGCACCGGTGAACCAGTCAGCCGGACCTTTGCTCGAAGGCTGTGAACCTACTCTTTTGATTTCCATACTCAGTGATCAGCTTGGGATGCGTCGCTTTTCCCGTCGAGCTTCGCCGAAACGGGAGCGCACGAAGCTATGGAATCTTGAAACGCCCTTCGGTCGAGCTCAGGCTTTCAGTCAGCTCGCAGATCTTTCACCACATTGGCTGAGCGCGTTACTTTCTCACGACGGACCCCGAGTTGCTCCACAACGATGTCAGCGAGACGCTCCCACACCTGCGCTTCGTCCGGCTCTTCACCCCGGCTTCGAAGCGTTTGGATGATGTAATCATGAATGTCGCCGAGCACCGCCAGTCCCGCGGCGTCCACGTCGGAAATGTCGATGCGAAACTCCTCCTCGATCGTCATCACCAGCTCGACGGTGTCTAAACCCATATAGCCGAGCATGCGTCACTCGCCGGGGGAGGCAACTCTTGGCTTGTGTGTGATTGAGGTCACCCACGGCCGTGTAGAAGTCAGATTGCTTCCCCAACACTCGGAGATCGAGCTTTTGGCACTGGCTTGCACGTCGCTGGGGGACGATTCACTCCGCTTTTGATGCCGGTTAGGGAGCACTGAACACGAGGCTATCGACACGTGTGGCAGTTGCCGCAGGTGGAGTCAGCTTTTGCACGAGCACTTTGCCAAAGCGAGTCACGGCGTCCGATGGCCCAAAAGGGAGCGTATCGGTCACAGGCAACGAATCCTTACTTATGATCACCTCCGACATTCAAAGCGCGAACCTCCGCATGTACGTGAACGACATGGCCGCACTGGAGAAGAACATCTTCGACGCTGTGGACAAGCAACGCTGTGACGACCGGGTGAAGGCGGACCCGGCGTGCAGCGCGTTGATTGAGGCGATTCACACCGACACAACGACACGGCTCCGCGATATCGAGAATCACGCAGCGGCAATTGGCAGCGAGACCGGCGCGACGATCAAGGAGACGGTCGCGGGCATCGCCGGCACGATCGCTGGGATCTACGACATGGTGCGGAAGCATCCGGTCTCGCGCATGTTACGCGACGACTACACGGCACTGAGCCTCGCCGCGACGGGCTACTCGATGCTCTACACGACCGCGCTCGCCGTACGGGATCAGCCCGTGGCGAACGTCGCGCTACGGCACTTGCAGAGCATCACCCCGCTCGTCATGTCGTTAAGTAAGATCATCCCCGGTGTAGTCGTGAAGGAACTCGCAGAAGATGACCCTTTGATCGATACCAACGTCGTCGAACTCGCGCAGCAGAAGACGGAAGAAGCGTGGGGCGCAGCCAAAGTGTAACGCCGGGCGCCGTTTAGGCCAAAGGCGCTCATCGGAGAGAGGTGCTACTGCTGGTGCAGTGCCATTCCTCACTGGCGGCGCAACGTCTCGAAACCAAAGCTACCTCGCCGACACGTCTTATCGCACGCGCAATTGGGTTGTGAGGTATTGCTCGCGAGTGGGCGAACCTCGCGCCCGGTGCGCGAGATTCGCTCGGAATGGAAGAGATCCGGCTGGCGCCGGGGCGACGTCCAAATAGGGGGCTGGACAGCTTCCGAACGCGGGAGGATCGTTTCGGAGCGCCTCCCCCCGCTGCCTTTCCTCGCTCATGAACCATATCCCCGCCAATTCGTTGTCTCGCCGCGCCTTCCTCGAGTCCACCTCCGCTGCGGCAGTGGGCGCAGTTCTCGTGGGGACTTTTCCAGCGGTGGTGAAAGGTGCTGATGACCGCGTGCTGAAGATCGGGCTCGTGGGATGCGGCGGGCGTGGCACCGGCGCCGCCAACCAGGCTCTCGCTGCAGATCCAGGGACAGAACTCACGGCCGTTGCTGATGTCTTCCCTGAGCAGATCGAAAAATCTCTCGAGCAGCTCCGCGCCAACCACGGCGGCCGCGTTAAGGTGGGTGAAGGCGGAAAGTTTGTCGGTCTCGCGGCGATCGATGCTTTGCTGGCGACAGACATCGATGTCGTCCTGTTGACCACGCCACCGGGATTTCGACCAGAGCACTTCGCCAAAGCTGTCAAAGCCGGTAAACACACCTTCTGCGAGAAGCCAGTCGCGGTTGACGCGCCTGGTGTGCGGGGCTTCCTCGCAGCCGCGGCTGAGGCTAAAGCTCATGATCTAAAAGTGCAGTCTGGTTTTTGCTGGCGGTCGCACTTTGCGGAACGCGAAAGCTATCGGCGCGTGCACGACGGAATGATTGGCGACGTGCATGCAGCTTACGGCACCTATCTGGGCAATACGCCGTGGTCGAAGGCCCGCCAGGAGGGCTGGACCGATCTCGAGTATCAGCTCCGGAACTGGATGTACTTCTGTTGGCTCTCGGGCGATCATCTGGTGGAGCAGGCTGTGCATACCGTGGACAAGATGTGCTGGGCCTTTCGCGACGTGTTGCCACTTAGCGCCACTGGACAAGGCGGGCGCCAGCAGCGGGTGGAGCCGGAGTTTGGGCACATTTACGATCACTTCTCCATCGCCTATGAATATCCAGCCGGGGCGCGCGGGTTCATCGCGTGCCGCCAGCAGCAAGGCTGCGCCGGCGATGTCTCCGATCATGTGATCGGCTCCAAGGGCACTCTCCGGCAGACGAGTGGAAAGTTAAACCTGATCACTGCAGGCGCGGACACGTGGAAATACGATGGCCCAAAGAATGATATGTATCAGACCGAGCACGATGAGTTCTTTGCGTCGATCCGCAGCGGAGCAGCCATGAACACCGGTGAGAAACTCGCGCATTCCACACTTGCTGCCATCATGGGCCGCATGTCTGCCTACACCGGTCAGACGATCACCTGGGAGCAGGCCCTAAATTCGCAAGAAGTGCTCGCACCACCAAATCTCGACATGCAGAAGAAGCTCGAAACACCACCGGTGCCAATCCCGGGGCGAACCAAGTTCATCTAAGTTATCCATGAAGCGCCGCTCCTTCCTCGCTGTTGCTTCCCTGGCTGCCTCCGCCACTGCACTCGGAGTTGAAGGCCGGCCCGGTCCTTACCGAAAGGCGGTAAACCTCGGCATGGTAAAGATCGGCGATGCCTCGGTGCTTGAGAAGTTTCAGGCGGTGAAGGACGCTGGGTTTCAAGGCATTGAGCTCAATCGCCCGGATGAGATTCCGCTCGACGAGTTGATCCGCGCCCGAGACGCGACAGGGCTGGAGATCGCCGGCGTCACCTGCTCGACCCACTGGGGCAAACCGCTCACCCACCCGGACCCGGCGGTGCGGGAGCAAGGAATACGCGGGCTGAAAATTGCGCTTCAGGAGGCAGGCGAACTCGGGTGCAGGAATCTCTTACTCGTTCCGGGAGTAGTGAACAAGGAAGTCTCCTATGCGGATGCTTACTCGCGCGCACAGCTGGCGATCAAGG
>DASVRY010000595.1:0-3175 GCA_036388395.1 Chthoniobacteraceae bacterium | reverse complement strand
CTCGCTCTTCATGGCCGAAGGGAGCAAAATCGCGGCAGTTATCGTCGAGCCGGTGCCGGCAAATGCGGGGCTCTACCTTCCAGACGAAGGCTTCCTCGAAGTGCTTCGCCAGCAATGCTCTCAGTACGGCGCGGTGTTGATCTTCGACGAAGTGATGACCGGCTTCCGCCTGGCGCGCGGAGGTTACCAGGAGCGGAGCGGGATTTCCCCTGACCTCACGGCGCTTGGCAAAGTGATCGGTGGCGGTCTGCCCGTCGGGGCGTTTGGCGGTCGTGCTGAGATCATGGACATGCTCTCGCCAGAAGGTCCGGTTTACCAGGCGGGCACGCTTTCGGGCAACCCGCTCGCGATGGCAGCAGGGCTGGCGCAGCTCCAGGAGCTGGAGCGCGTCGACGGCTGGGCGCGACTGGAGGAACTCGGAGCCGCTTTTGAGGATGGCGTCCGATCCGCACTCCGGCGCAGTAAGCGCGACTACACCTTCACGCGCATCGGGTCGATGTTCTGCCTCTACTTCACGAGCGAACCGGTGCGGAATCTCGAAGACGCGCAGCGCAGCGATCGCGCAGCCTTCGCGCGCTACTTCCACGCATGTCTGGAAGGAGGCGTTTACTTCGCACCGTCACAATTCGAGGCAGGCTTCCTCTCCCTCGCCCACTCGCCAGACGACCTCGCCCGGACCGCCGAAATAGCCACGGCAGCTCTGACAGCTTAGCTGCTCAGCCCACGCGCCTCTGTCGCGGAGGAGAAGAAATTAGCCACAGATGAACACAGATTTACACAGATTGGGATCTGAGCCATTGGTGCGAATCGCGGCGAAATACGCACGGCAGCTCTCCATCGCACAGGGTCGTCGGAAAAGGGGAGTTAGCGCCGGGTGCACATACTCGGAATGCCCCTTCCGACATCTGTGTTTCATCTGTGAAAATCCGTGGCTAAAAATCCTCTGCTTCCGCGGCTAACTTCAAGCCGTGGCAAACAGCCGCGCGTGCTCTTCGATGACGTATCTGTCGGTCATCCCGGATAGATAATCGCACACGGTTCGGTGCAATCCTTCCTGCTCCACGCGCTGTGCCGTCGCGGTGCCGAGCAGCTCTGGCTTTTCCAGATACGCCTCGAAGACATCCCGGAGCAGCTTGCAGGCACGCGTGTTGGCGCCGGCGACGCGCGGATGGTAGTAGAGATTCGCGTAAAGGAAGCGTCGCAGCGTGGCGTTTTCCTGCCGCAGCTCCTCGCTGTAGCGGATGAGCGGACGCTCCTGCCGCCGCACATCGTCGGCGCTCTGCACGCCTGCCGCAGCGATGAGTTCGCGGCTCGTGGCGATCACGTCCTGCACCTGCCGATCAATGATGCAACGAATCACGTAGCTGTTCAGCGGCTTGCCGGTGAGATGCGGAAAGTGATGACTAACCTCGCCAAGCGTGGTCTGCCAAACGGTCAGTTCGCTGAGCTGCTCGGGCGTGATTAGATCGAAGTCGAGCCCGTCGTCGAGATCATGGCTGTAGTAGGTGATCTCATCCGCGAGGTTGGCGAGCTGCGCCTCGAGCGATGGGCAGCGGTGCGGTCCGGCATCGGCGGCGGCGGTTGGGGCGGCTTCGTAGAATTTCGCGTGTTTCTTTAGCCCCTCGCGCACTTCCCAGGAAAGGTTCAGTCCCGCAAACCGCGGATACTTTTGCTCGATCATCTCGACGATCCGCACGCTCTGCGTGTTGTGCTCGAAGCCGCCATGGCCCATCATCAGCTCATGCAACACTTCCTCGCCGGAGTGGCCGAAAGGCGGATGCCCGAGATCGTGCGCGAGGGCGATCGACTCGGTGAGGTCCTCGTTCAAGCCAAGCGCGCGGGCGATCGTCCGGGAGACGGACGCCACTTCGATCGTGTGCGTGAGCCGCGTGCGGAGGTGATCCCCCGTGCCATTGAGAAAGACCTGCGTCTTGTACTCGAGCCGGCGAAAGGCGCGCGAGTGGATGATCCGCGCCCGATCGCGTTCGTAGGCGATGCGGTAAGGGTGCGGCGGCTCGGGATACTCGCGTCCAGCCGAGTCGGCGGATTTCTGCGCGTAGAGCGCGAGGGTTTCGCGCTCGCGCTGCTCGAGAGTTTGCCGGACGGAGTTCATCACTTGGTGCAACAGCTAAACAGCACGCCGTGGTTGGATTCAACTCGAAGGCTCGAAGACTCCAAGCAGCAGAAGGTTCACCGGCCTCTCCTTCTTCGAGCCTTCGCATCTTCGAGTTTAAACCTCCGGTGGATTGCGCCGCAGATACTCTGCCTGGAGGCGCTGCCGTTCGCGGCGAGCAGCCGACCGGACGAAGAGGAGATCCAAAACGGCAAGTCCCATGAGGAGGATGGTCAGCCAGGCGCAGGCGCCCCAGTAGATCAGGAAGAGCATCACGTGCTCGCGTAGCCACTGATCGAGGAGCGTCGAGCCGGCGAAGAGCAGCACGAGCGCGGCGATCACACCGTAGAACATAATCAGCCGCCGCGCCCGCTGATCCCGGATAAGGCCTTTGCTGACGAGGAGGATGAACTTCGGGGAGAGCATCGTGGCGCAGCTTCGGCGAGGAGTGCGGCAAGGTCGAGTGCGAGGTGCAGGGAGGTTGCAAATCCAAGCTTCCAGCGTTTCACTGGGTCTGTGACTGAGAGCCCCCCGAGAAGACGTTCGTGGTTGACGTTCGTTTTGTTCCCCGCCGCGTTTTTGCTGCTCGCCGGTTTGCTCTTCCCGACGCGCGTCGGCTGCGGCCCCTCCGCAAGTCAAACTCGGGCTATGAACGACTCGATGATGATTGTCGCGGCCGTGAAAGCTTATCAGACAGAGTACGGCAAATACCCCGACGTTCCAAAAGCGTCCCTAGTGGGCGGGCAAAGAAGCAATCGGGATCTGATGCACTGTCTCATTGGCGCCGATGACCTCCGGAATCCGCGAAGAATCGTGTTCCTTGATCGGATGGAAGCGAAGCCGATCTCAGGTTGGTTTGAGCCGAAAACGTACGGCGCCGGATTTCATCCTACGTCGGGCGATTATCTGGACCCGTGGGGGCTGCCGTATCACATTCTGCTGGACAGTGATTACGACGGCACCATTCCAAATCCGTACGGGGATGAGCCGGAGCAGCAGATTCGCTCGGGTGTGATCGTCTGGTCCCTCGGCAAAGACCGCGTCTTCGGCAGGCGAGCCGAT
>DASVRY010000594.1:0-8127 GCA_036388395.1 Chthoniobacteraceae bacterium | reverse complement strand
CGTTGCTGTCTCGATCTCGTTCTCGGAGAGACCGGTATTACGCGCAATCGAGACGCGATTCTGGCGGCCATAGGCCTCGACCACGACTTCGAGTACCTGGTTCTCGTCGTAGCTGTAGGTGAGCTCGACAGGCGAACCTTTCGGCAGGAACGGGGGCAGTTCGATGTCGCAGATTCCAAGCGGCGTGCACTCGCTGGGCACGGTGCTCTCCCCTTCCACCACCCGCACTATTGCGTTCTTCATGTTCGCCTTTGCGGTGCCGAAGGAGTTCTTCGTCTCCACCGGCATGGGCGTCATTTTCCGGATCATTGGGAAGACGTATTCTTCAACCTTGCTGTCGTCCCAGAGCACCACACCGAGCGTGTGCGTGGTGATGTTCGTCACCTTGATCAGCGAGCCGTCATCGCTGGAAAATTGCTCGCGCACCTCGATCGGCAACACACGCTCACCGAGCTTATCCTCTTCGTTCAACAGCGCGAGAATGCCCTGGATGGCGGCGCCGATGGCCACGGCTTCATCAGGACTCACGTCGTCCGCAATCGGCACGCTGGTGAGATTTTTGATCATCTCGCGCACTGAGGGCATACGCGACATACCGCCGGTGAGCAGGACTCGGTCGATGTTCGTCCAGTTCAAGCCCGCCTCCTGCAGGACAATTTCACAGATCGTTTTACATTTCTCGATCAGGTGCCGGCAGCGGTTCTCGTAATCTTCGCGCGTGAGATCGAGCTTCACGCTCTTGCCGTTGTAGCTGTGCACGATCGTCGTGCGTTGGCGGCTGGAAAGCTGAATCTTCGCAGTCAGCCCCCGATTGTAGAGATCCTGATAGCTTTGGAGATCGAGCAGCGGATTTTCCCCGTGGATGTTGTCGAACTCACCCGCAACGTAGTTCACGATTACGTCATCCCAATCCTTGCCGCCGAGGCGATGATCGCCATTGCTCGCGAGCATTCGGATGTGGTGATCCTCGATCTTCATGATCGTGACGTCGAAAGTACCGCCGCCTAAATCGAAGACGAACACTGTCTGATTGCTGCTCAGCTTATCAAGGCCGTAGGCCAGCGCCGCAGCGGTAGGCTCGTTGATCACCTGCAGCACGTTCAGGCCAGCAAGCTGCCCGCCGTGCAGAGTGGCAGTGCGCTCGGCGTCGTTGAAGTAGGCTGGAACGGTGATCACCGCGTCCGTCACGGGCTCACCCAGATACTTCTCTGCATCAATTTTCAGCTTCTTGATGATGAGCGCCGAGAGTTCTTCCGCAGAGTAGATCTTGCCGTTGAACTCGCGATGGAACTGCCCCTTGCTCTTGCCCATCTCCCGCTTCACGAAGTCGACGATTTTCTCCGGCTCCGCGACAGCGTTCTGCTTCGCCAGCGTGCCGACGATCGCGCTCATGCCGTCGAAAAGGATCACCGATGGCGTGATTCTCTCACTCTCAGCGTTCGGAATAATCTGGGGCTTTCCGTAAGCGTCGATGTGCGCAATGGCGCTGAAGGTCGTGCCAAGATCGATCCCCACAGCTTTGCGCGAGGTCGGAGTGTCGGAGAGGGTCATGGGTTCAAGGGAGGCGAAGTCGGGTCAAGGGGTTCGCAGAATACGTAGCTTCGAGGAGTTTGCATTCAAATTTGAGAGGTGGGAGCCAGGGCCACGAGAAAACCTTCCTTCCACTTCTTGATTACGACCTCTTCAGCTCGCAAAACGCGTTCTTTCCAGAGGAAGCCCCGCTTCACCGTGCGGACGATATCCGCATCCTCATCCGGATCCTCGGCCATCTCCACGGCGACCGCACGCTGGGTTTTCTTGTCGAGTTTACCTTCACCGACCGGCAATTGGGTCACCTCGAGCCGCGCCAATACTTCGATGATGAACTCGAGGTGATGCTCCATGTTCATCTCCATCGTGCGCATGCGCTGCACCAGCCCTGCCTGCGGATCAGAAACCTCGGTGCTGTTTCCGTGCACAGCGGCTGCCATCTGGCGCTGGAGCTCCGCGAGATCATCGTAGAGCGTGATCAGGTCGCGAATGATCGGTCGATGCACAGACTCGAGGAGGAAGCCATCCTTGTAGCCCTTTAGCTCTTCGTGAAGAGCGTCGAACATCCGCAGGTTCACCTTGTTCTTCTGGTCGACGATCGTCTGAAGATCCGCCACAAGCTGGGGTAATACCTTTTGCGCCTCGACCGTCTCGCCCGCTGACTTGTTCAGTTTTTGCAGGATCGTCGTATTCTCGCCAGTGGCCCGGGTCAGCGCCTCGAGGCCGAGCACCACAGGGCGCATCATCTGAGCATTCCCGCCCGCAGGGGCTGGTTTCGCCAGCTCCTCGGTAGCTGCTACAGGTGAAGCCGCAGCGGCGTTTTGCGGTGGCGGCTCCTGCGGCGTAGAGGGCATATCCGCAATGGCGGCGGCCAGCCGCTCCGCGAGATCCTTCTCTGCGTAGATCCGCTGCTCCTCGAGCCGCTTGTCGGTCGCTGATTTCCCCTCGATCACCAGCTCAGCCTCCTGAAAGAGCCCCCGTAACTGGGCGTCGAAGTCAAGATCAGGGAGTTCGTCGTGCTGAGACATACTGCGAGTGCTAGCGAGATGCTTGCCAGCGGCGAAGAATTCGGAGGGCTTTTGTGAGAACTCCGCCGATCCCAGGGAGCTGTGCGTTAGTTTCCCCGACCAAGATAGTACTCACGGATTGAAGCCATCAGCCCGGGGATGTCGTACTGCTTCGCTTCAACATCCACCTTCAGTCCGTTGTCTCGCATCGTCTTCGACGTCACGGGGCCGATTGATGCCATCTTCAGCCCGGCAGGCAGCGGCAGCTTCAAACCGAGAAAATTCTCCACCGTCGAGGAACTCGTGAACGTGATCAGATCGGCCCCTTCTTCCTTGAACCGCGCAAGCGCGCCGCTGAGATCCTCCGTCTCTGGCATGGTCCGATAGGCGATCGCCTCGTCGACGATTGCGCCGAGCTTCGCCAGTTCCTGCGGAAGGACGTCCCGCGCCTGTTCCGCACGAGCGAGCAGGATCATCTGATTTTCCACAGATCCGATTTTCTGAAACTCCGCGACCACCGCCTCGGCGACAAACTCCGCCGGCTGCAGGTCCACGGCGAGGCTATACTCGCGAACCTTTGACGCCGTTGCCGGGCCGATCGCGGCGATCTTCACTCCGCCGATCGACCGCACATCCTGATAAATCTTGAAGAAGATATCGAAAAACGCCGTCACTCCGTTTGGCGAGGTGAAGACGAGCCACTCGTAGGTATGGACGTCGCGGACCAGCTCTGCGAAGGCCAACAGATCCTTTGGCGGATCAATCCGGATCGTCGGTAGCTCAAAAACATCCGCGCCAAGATTCCGCAGACCCGCACTCAGGCTGCCGGCTTGCTTGCGGGTGCGCGTGACGACGATGCGCTTGCCAAACAACGGGCGCGTCTCGAACCAGTTCAGCGTGTCGCGGAGCTTCACCACATCGCCGATCACCGCCACGGCAGGCGCGCTGAAGCCGGCCTCGATGACTCGCTGAGCGATATCGCCAAGCGTCCCGCGGAGCGTCTGCTGCTGCCCGGTCGTGCCCCAGCGGACCAGCGCTACCGGCGTTTCCGGTGCTGCCCCGTGGCTGCGGAAGGCTTCGGTGATTGCCCCGAGCCGCTCCACACCCATGAGCATCACCTTCGTGCCCGGAGTCGTGGCGAGCCGAGCATAGTCGAGCGAACTCTCCGCCTTGGTAGGGTCTTCGTGACCGGTGAAAATAGTAAGTTGAGAAGTGTGATCCCGGTGCGTCACCGGAATGCCAGCGTAAGCAGGCGCTGCAATTGCGGAAGTAACGCCCGGGATGATCTCAAACTTCAAACCAGCAGCGGCGAGCGCCTCCGCCTCCTCTCCGCCCCGTCCAAAGAGGAACGGATCGCCACCTTTCAGTCGCACGACCCGTTTACCCGCGCGGGTTTTCTCCACGAGCAAAGCGTCGATTTCCTCCTGCTTCATCGTGTGCTGTCCCGCCTTCTTGCCGGCGTAAATGATTTCCGCTCCAACCGGCGCCCACGAGAGGATGCCAGGATTGCAAAGGTAGTCGTAGACGAGTACCTCCGCCTGCTCAACGACCTCCTTAACCTTCAATGTCACCAGCCCGAGATCGCCAGGTCCGGCGCCCGCGAGGTAGCAAATTCCCTGAGGAGGCGGAGTCGATCGAGCAGCAGCGGGCATAAAGAGCTAACGAGGTTAAAGTCACCCACAGCATTCGCCAAGCGCAGCTTTGCCGCTCGCAAGCCGGGGAACACCGGATTGATCAACCGCACAGACGCGAAGCGCTAAGGTTGCGGCAGCCGAGACACATCAGTCCGATGTCCGGCGGCTGCAGTAGCTCCTGACGGCCCGTGCTCGCGGGGGTCCGAACTCTCTCCTACGAAGCGTCTGTTTTAGTTAGCCGCTGGATCGGCTTCGAGATCGTGTAGATCAGGATCACAAACAGGTAAAGGCCCACCCCCGCGAAGAGAGAGCCTACGAGCGTACGGCTGAGTTCATCCTTGCTCACCGTAAGCCCTAGCAATGGAACACAGAAAGCCGCAACCACACCCCAGAGCACCGCCAACAGCACATAACGCGACCATGGCTGCCGCTGCCATGTGGCGATGATCAATGCGGTGCTTGCGATCACACTTCCGATCACCACGCCGAGCATTGGCTCGTAGCCTTGTGGCGGCTGCTGTAAAAACCAAAAGAGCAACCAATCTGCAATGCGGAGAATGATGAAACCAACGACGAGTAAGATGCGCGCTTGGCGGTGACGAATGTGGGCGGGGGTGCGAGGCCGGGGCATGTGCGTGCGGAGAGTAGAAGCGGGCTTATTCTGGCGCCAGCTCAATGATTCGCCCGGGCAGCCAGCCGAGCCGATCCTTGAAATTGGTCGTCCGGGTATATTCCAGAATCAGCAATCGGCCTTTTCCGATGTGATGCACGTCGATTGGCCGTCCAAGCGGCTTCAGCAAGTTCTCCATCTTCGCCTGCCATTGCCCGCTCGCATCGCGGCTCATCCGAGCAGTCAGCACATCAAAGCCGACGTCTTCTTGGGTTTCGAGCAGATTGCCGAACCGCGTAATCACGAAGGAGCCCCGCAAAGATTCAGGGAAATCATCACCGCACCACACCATTCCGGCGGGCGACGAGTGTGGATCGAACGTAAACAGACCTCCCGGCCGCCCGCCCGCAGCCGGGCCAAGGTTCGCTACGGGATGCTTGAACTTCACACCCGCGGGTGGCGGGGGCGTGTGGGGATACGGAAACGCTGCTTTCACCGGCCACTCCGCAAACTGATGCGGGAATCCGTAATGCCTCCCCTGCTCGATCGCATCCATCTCTTCGGGCGCATCCATGTTGGGGCCATTGCTGACCGTGAAAAGCTGACCGCTCCCATCCCAGGCGAAGCCATAGGCATTGCGAATCCCTCGCGCATACAGCTCTATCTCCGGCTTATCGGCCTTTGGATCCATTCGCCAGAGGCATGCGGTGATCTCCACCTCGCCAAGCTTGTAGTAACGAGCGTCGCCTGCCGGCTCCCCGCCGTCGGTCCGGGAGCCGCTGCTCAGATAAAGCATCCCATCGCTGCCAAATGAGATCTGACTGACGCCGTGGTTGTAACCGCCTTCGCCATGCGGATAGGTGGTGGCAAACCAACGCTCCGGCTTCCCGAGCATGCCATCAGGCTGTGTCACGCTCCGCCAGATCACCACTTCGTTCAGCACCAGCGGAACATCCTTCTCGATCTTCTGATTCGTCACAAACCAGAGACGCCCATCCGGACCGACGGTGCAGCCGACAGCCATTACCTCGCCGCGCTTAACATCAAGATAATCCTCAGCTTTCAAGACCGGCACGAGCGCCGCACTTGCGAGATCGAGCGCATAAACTCCGCCTGTCTGTTGCAGCGCGTAGACGATCTTCCCTGTTCCATCGCTCGCCAGTCGCGTGCAAAATTCAGGGAGTTGCGCTACTTCCCGAAGCTTCCACTTCGCAGGCGCGGGCGGGAGCGGTTGGTAGGCAGCGGCGGAGACCAAAGCATCGTAGGTCTTGAAGCGTGTTTTGGCGCGTGCCACGCGGACTTCATCTGCGGTGAAAGGCTTCCCTGAATTCCCCCAACTGTTGAAGACATACGTCATCACATTCGCCACCTGGACATCATCGAGCATCTGCGCCGGCATGGAATTCGTGTAGCTCTGCCCATTGACCACGATGGTTCCGGTGAGCCCTTCGCACACCACCTTGATCGCCCGTTCACGATTCGAGAGCATCCAATCCGACTGCGCAAGCGGCGGGTAAATCGGAGGCGCGCCCTGACCGGAAGGCTGGTGGCAAATCACGCATTTCTCCGCGTAAATCGCCGCGCCACGCTCCATCTGCTCGTCCGCAACTGCAGCGATCCCAAGCAATGGCATCAGCGCCACTGCAATGCATAACCGGCGGACGAGTTTCAGCGGAAGAAGGGACATGCGCCGCAAAGCTAGAGCGTCCGGGATTGCAGTCAATCAGGCGCACGCCCGGCATCGGAAAAGATCGCCCCATGCGCTATTCAGCGGCGAATCGCTACTCGCGCGGTTCGCGTTTTGCAGAGATTCAAGCGGCTAACTTGGGAATGGAGGCAACGAACTGCGCCTGATCGTCAGGCATACCACCCTCCTTCGCTCCTCGCCTAGGCCTGCCCGCTTACCTCTGCGTCTGCGTAGCTCGCGATTCGCTCAACCCCGCTCGCGGCAGGAGCTGCCTCGCTGAGCAGGGGCAGCGTTGGATTGCGGAAATTGATCCCGGCCAGGTCGGTGAAATGCACGAAGACATCAGTGTTCTCGATGAAGCCGTGGAAACGGTCGGCCCCTGGGCCAACGGCCAGCACCGGCACATAGTCACCGGTATGCGCGCCGCTGGTGAAGCCGATTGCGTGGTGGTTCGCCATGAGCAGCCCAAGCTGTGCGGTGACGGTGTTCAGATTGTCGTAAAGGGCGCCTGGATGCCCCGCAAGGACGCGGGCAAACGCTTCTGCACGGCGGACCGACACCTTGAAGCCAGTAGCGTCGCCAATCACCTCTGCGATGTCTTGCGCGCTCACTTCCAGCCCTGAACCGACCGCCTTGGTTGGCGCACTCGCCAGCTTCTCCACTGTCGACCGGATCACCGGATCTCTCGGCAGCTTCTCGGGTTCGGCTACTTTGTAAGGAGACGATTTTGGCGTGAGTGCATCGTCGCGATCTGGCGCGATGAGCGGGGCCTCGATGCTCGTGCCGCGCTTCCGCAGCCGATCGAGGATGGTTGGGAAGGTGGACATGATGTTCCGCAGATTGGCAAAGCGCGGAGAGCTCTCGCCATACCCGGAGCCGGTGCCGTTCAGACCGAAGTTGGCGTTGCCATGGTCGCTCGTGAGGACAACCAACGTATCCGGATTCTCGCGCTGGAAAGCCAGGCAGACATCGATCGCATCATCCAGCGCGAGCTGATCGTAAAGTGCCGCGGCGGCGTCGGAGTTGTGCGCTCCGTGGTCGACCCGTCCGCCTTCGACTTGCAGGATAAAACGATCGTTGCGCGCGAGCCGCTCGATCGCCGCGCGTGTCATCGCGGCAAGCGTCGGGATCTTTTCCACGAGCTTCGGATCCCGGAGATGATCAAGGGCGAACGGCAGGTGACCCCCGGCAAAGAGCCCGAGCAACCGATCACCTACTGGAGCCGCTTTTAGCTCCTGAAAGTCCATTGCGACCGCGTATCCGGCGTCGCGGAACTCCTGTTTCAGGTCGCGCTTGTCACTGCGTCGGCCGCCGTCGAAGTGCGCCGCGCCGCCGCCAAGCAGGACCTCCACTTTACGCTCAATATATTGACTGGCGATGGTTAGCGGATTCTCACGGGTCCAGGCATTAGCTGCGAATCCAGCCGGAGTCGCGTGGGTGATCTCCGTTGTGGTGACAAGGCCACGAGCCCAACCGGCCTCGGCAAAAACCGTGTAAAGCGGGGTAAGCCAGCGGCCATCCGGGAGCATGTTGACCGCGCCATTCATGATGCGTGAGCCGCTGCCCCAACTCGAAGACGCTGCCGATGAATCGGTGACGATCGAGTTCAACGAACGCATGTTCATGAAGCCGCTCCGCGACACCGGATCATTATAGAGC
>DASVRY010000593.1:0-1663 GCA_036388395.1 Chthoniobacteraceae bacterium | reverse complement strand
CCCCGTCTTCTTAAAATCCGCCTGACTGAAGCCACACGCCGGGCACTTCTGCACTCCGCCACCACGCTCCATCTCCTGCGCCGCACCGAGGCCCAGCAATAGGTCAGCCAGGGCAAAACCCGTCGGATCCGTGACGCCTTTCTCCTTTGAGCAAGATTCGCAGAGGTTCACCTTCTGCATCTTGCCTTCGACGATCTGGGTCAGGAAAACGGTGGCTTGATTCGATTTGCAGACGTCGCAGTTCATCGGCGGGAGGGCTCTAGTAAATTGGCGTCCCCGTGCTCTGCGTCAACTCCCGGAAGCGCTGAATAATCTTCCCGGTGATTGGGCCGGGAGCTCCGGTGCCGATCGGGCGGGTATCAAGCCGGATAGCAGCGATCACCTCCGCAGCAGTACCGGTGAGGAAACACTCCTCCGCCGTATAGATGTCGTACCGAGTCATCATCGGCTCGCTGATCTTGATCCCGAGTTCCGCGGCAATCTCGAAGACCACGCCGCGGGTGATCCCCCGCAATGCGCCGGCATAGATCGGCGGAGTGAAGATCTCACCGCGCTTGATCACAAAAATATTGTCGCCCGTGCATTCCGCGACGTAACCCTCCTCGTTGAGCATCAGCCCTTCATCGGCGCCCGCGTGGTTCGCCTCGATTTTGGCCATGATGTTGTTGAGGTAATTCAACGACTTCACCGCCGGGCTGAGCGTCGCGGGTGAACACCGGCGCGTGCCGCAGGTGATCATCTCCATTCCCGTCGTGTATTTCTCTTCCGGATAAAGTTGGATGGTCGCGGCGATGATGATCACCGAGGCCTTCGGGCACCGATCCGGACTGAGCCCGAGGTTACCCTTCCCGCGCGTGACGAGCAGCCGGATATAGCCATCGCGCAAACCATTCTGACGGATTGTTTCCAGTGTCGCCTCCGTGAGTTCCTCCAGCGTCATCGGGATCTCCAGAGCGATCGCTCGCGCAGAATCCCAGAGCCGGCTGAGGTGTTCCTCAAAGCGGAAGACGCGCCCATTATAGAAGCGGATGCCCTCGAAGATGCCATCGCCATAAAGCAGCCCGTGGTCGAACACAGACACCTTCGCTTCTGCCTCAGGGTAAAAGGCGCCGTCGATATAGATTTTCATGTGTGGAAAAAGGGCTGCGAAAAAGCGGCTCGCCGGATCAAGCAACGAGCAGGCCGTCCCGGATCTCCATGCGTCGATTTCCGCGGCCAGCGAGGTTCGCGTCATGCGTCACCACGACCAAGGTTTTGCCCTTTTCCTTCACGAGCGCAAGGAGCAATTCGATGATCGATTCGCCCGTTTTCGAGTCGAGATTGCCGGTCGGCTCATCGGCGAAAATCACACTTGGATCGTTGATGATTGCGCGAGCAATTGCCACCCGCTGCTGCTCGCCGCCCGAGAGCTCCGTGGGCAAATGGTGCATGCGATCCGCGAGCCCGACGTGCTCCAGCGCCTGCTCAGCTAGGGCGCGTTTTACTTTCCCGCCGATCATCGTGGGCAGAAGGACATTCTCCAAAGCGGTGAGTTCGGTGAGGAGGAAGTAGCCTTGGAAGACAAAGCCAATGCGCTCGTTGCGAATCTTCGCCTGCTCGCCTTCACCGCCAGTGTAGAGCTGATGACCCTCGAAAGTAACCGTGCCCGACTCCGGCCGCTCAA
>DASVRY010000592.1:0-2475 GCA_036388395.1 Chthoniobacteraceae bacterium | reverse complement strand
CCGCTCACCAATCGCGAGGCCAGACCGAGGCTGCGGAGTGCCTCCGCCATCAACACCGCAAAGTCCCGGCAGGCGCCGCGGCCGAGCGACAATGTTTCGTCAGCTGACCTGGCGGCTCCTTCCTCCCGGCGTTCATACTGGAGCGTGTCGTGGATGGAGGAGTTTAGCTCCACCAACGTCTCAATGGTAGGCCGCTTCGCGGTCGGTTTTTTCCAGAAGGGCAGATCAAGTCCTCCCGACTGACCAAGGTAAGGCGCAAGGACCCGGGCTTCCTCTGGCGAATAGTCGAAGGGCAGCTCGAGAGCCCTCGACTCGAGGAGAAATCCGAACGCGTTCTTCTCCTCGACCTCCAAGGAGATCTGCAGGTTGGCGGCGAGTAATGCAGATTTGCCGGGGTAAAAGCAGGAGGCGATTTCGTTGTCGAAAAGATCGCGCCGATAGCTAAGCACCGCGCCAAGATTTGTTTGAAACTGGACAGATCGAACTTTGACGTGCCGTTCGGTTCGCGGAAAGAGCCGGAACAGATGCAGCGAGAAGCTGACTGGCTCCGCATAGGAATACTGCGTTTGGTAGAGGATTTGGATATTCATGCGCGAGCCCTTTCATTGCGCCGCTTCATGTGGACGCGGACTTTCATGTTCTGCCCCCCGCTGCCTTTGAAAGTGCCACGTAGGGGAGTTGCATCACGGTAATCACGACCGACGGAGACGGCGACGTATCTCTCATTTGTCCACTGCCGATTCGTTGGGTCAATCGCCACCCAGATCATCCCGGGTACAAGCACCTCGATCCACGCATGCGTCGCCACTGCTCCGACAAGGCCGCGCTTCAAAGTGCCGTCCGGATTCCGCGGCGGGTCCGTCTCGATGTAGCCACAGACATACCGCGCCGGTAGGCCCGCAGTCCGGAGGATGCTCAGGCCAATATGTGCGAAGTCCTGGCACACACCTGTCTTGGTCTTCCAGATACTAGTCAGAGGAGTGCTATTTTCCGTCGAGCCGGAGCGATACTTGAATTCCGTGTGGATCGCCTCATTTAGGCTCTCCAGCGCCGATCCGAGCGGGGCATCTCCGCGTAGGTACTTGCGCGCCCATTGAAGGGCTTCGCGTCCCGGGACGACGACCGGAGTCGGCTGGAGAAAGTCAAAGATGTCGGTGAGCGTAGAATCGAGAATCTGGCGCGCTTCCTGAATAGTTAGCTCCAGACTCCCGGTGGGAAGTGGCGGTGGGTGCGTCCGCACGACCGCCTGGTTTGTAATGAGCAACTTGTGGTGCCGAAACGGCAGCGAGAAGAAATCAACGCGGTTGCCGTAGTGATCGGTGTAGCTGGATGTTTTGACCTCCGGCTCGATCTTCACCTCGTGACTCACGACGGTCTGCGACGGGAGATTTGGCGGAGTTAGTCGCGCTTCGCCATATGCTTCCGCAGCCGGTTGACCGTAGCGGTAGTGAGTGACGTGGGTAATCTCAAACTCCATACCCTAGCGTCGCGCCGCGAGTGCGTCCGCGGCCAATCGTGGACGGTTGGAACGGGATTGGCAGAAGCGCATCTGCGGGACTGTGCGCCAGGTAAAGGAGTGTGGAAAGGACGAAGGCGCCGCCGGGGTGCAGCAGGCGAGGCTTAGCGCGTTTCGGCAACAGTCGTTCTTGGCTGCTCAGACCCGAATAGCTGAGCTTTCCATGAGCTGCTTGAAGCGCTCCAGGTCGTCGTCGAGTTGCTGCTGAGGCTCCTCGCCAAAGAGCTTTGCGATGGTGGCGCCGAGCTTGCCGCCGGGTGGCGTGTAATCGATCTTCACGCGGAGCAGGCAACCACGTCCCATCGCTGCTGGTTCGAAATGCACGGAGCCGCAGTTATCGACATCAGCCCCCGAGAGGGAGCACCACGCGATCATCTCGTTGGGTTTGTCCCGGATGATCTCAGCCTCCCACTCCACCGTGGTGCCGGCGGGCGCCTTTGCGACCCAGCGGGAGCGGCCATTGGCGTGCACCTCGACGGATCTCAGATGGGTCATGAAGCTCGGCAGATTCTCGAAATCGCGCCAGAACCTATACAGTTCCTCGGGCGAACGCTCGATGGTGATGTCACGCGATACCTGGATTGTGCGGGCTTCTCCGCCGCCAAACCCACTCAGCCGAACCGCAGTGTAAAGATCCAGAGCCAGCACTCCAGCGACGGCCGCCGCCGTTCCTTCGACGCGATCTTCATCGGCGCGCCGCGAGCGATGAGCGGCTCCCAGGAGCCCGAGATCCATGACGCCGCCAGCGACGCGCGCCCAGAGCCAGCCGGCCTCGTCTGGGCGGGAGAGAATGCCGGCGCCGGCTGCCAGATCGCGGACGCCGAGCAAGCGCAGCGTCGTTGTTGATCGTCTGTCTCCGATCATTCGGCAGAGAGCGTTCGGGATGAGCAGAGTGGCGAGCCCAACTGCGATGCTAAACCAGCCGAGACCTTGGGCGATTCGCTTGTCGGTTTTCTTCG